>NZ_BAWZ01000013.1:0-101676 GCF_000698105.1 Geomicrobium sp. JCM 19037
CGGTGGCTGTCTTTTGGCCGCCGATGTTGCCTTATGCTCTGGAGTGTAAAGAAAACACGGTGGCTGTCTTTTGGCCGCCGATGTTGCCCTTATGCTCTGGAGTGCAAGCATCCGCCTGAAGTGGAAAGCAACAACAAACTGGTAATTAGGAAAATGTTAAGTTCATCCTATATAGAACCAATCAACAGAGGGAAGCCAGCGGTTCTCCTTACTTTCAGACGAGCTCTGTTGTTGATGATATCGCTTACCTATTAGAATGAATTCAAACGCAAACGAGCGTCGAACATGATTATGAGGGGTTGTGTCTGTAAGATTTCCTGACGGGTCTATCAGACAAATGACATGAGAGAAAACATATACTATAATAGAAAAGTTGCATTCACCCTAGAGTAGATGGAGTGAATTTTTTGTGATTCGATTAGAAAATGTATCAAAAAGCTATGGAACGTTCACAGCAGTTAGCCGCGTGAATGTATCAATTGATCGAGGAGAAGTATACGGGATAATTGGAGCGAGTGGTGCGGGGAAATCTACAGTCCTGCGGCTTATGAATCAATTGGAAATTCCCGATGAGTAAGGTCTTTGTCAACGATGAAGATTTAACCGAGCTGTCAAAACGCAAGTTGCGCGCGTCTCGAAAAGGGATTGGTATGATTTTTCAGCATTTCAATCTCGTCGCCAATAAATCCGTTTATGAAAATGTCGCCATTGCCTTAAAATTGGCTCGGGTTTCAAAGGAGGCCGAGCGGTCGAGAGTGGAAGAATGTCTCGCTTTTGTTGGCCTAACGGAGCAACGTGAAAAGTATCCTGCACAACTAAGCGGCGGACAAAAACAGCGGGTGGCGATTGCAAGAGCACTCGCAAATCAACCAGATGTGTTGCTTTGTGATGAACCGACATCGTCGTTAGATCCCCATACGACAAAAGAAATTCTCGGGGTTTTGGAAAATATAAACCAAACTCTCGGGGTGACGGTCGTCATTGTTAGTCATGAGATGGATGTCATAAAAAGCGTTTGTGACCGTGTTTCTGTCATGTCCGAAGGGGCGATTTATAAAACAATACCGATCGTCAAGACAGGCATTCAAGCGAGTGACCGAAGTCCTGAACGTTTCGTAGAGGAGCTGACAGACGATGCCTGAAATTATTCTTCGGTATCAAGGAGAGATCTGGCAGGCGATTGGGGAAACGTTTATTATGGTTGGGGCTTCAATTTTAGCCGCGGTACTTGTAGGGCTTCCGGTCGGCACACTTCTCTATTTGTGTCGCAAAGGACAGCTATTAGAAAACCGATGGATTTTTTCTATACTTAACCTCATCGTCAATGTGATCCGTTCGTTTCCGTTTTTATTACTCGTCGTTTTTTTAATTCCTTTTACTAGGTTGATTATGGGTACAGCAATAGGGACGGCAGCGGCAACGGTTCCGCTCTCAATCATCGCATTTGCTCACTACTCAAGGCTCGTTGAACAATCTTTATTAGATATTCCTAAAGGGGTCATTGATGCGGCATTGGCGATGGGCGCTTCTGTAAAAGAAGTTGTATTCCGCTTTTTGTTCGTTGAAGCACGTTCTGGCCTGGTACTCGGTTTAACGACGTCTACCATTAGTTTTATCTCCTACTCCACAATTATGGGTGTCGTTGGTGGAGGGGGCGTTGGTGATTTTGCCATTCGCTATGGGTATCAACAATTCCAAACCGATCTTATGCTTTACATGATTGTCATTATGGTCATCCTTGTACAGAGCATTCAATTTACAGGAACATACGTAGCAAGAAAAATAGATAAACGATAAGGAGAGAAAACATCATGAGAAAGCTGCTACCTTTACTTTCCGTACTTGTGCTTGTTCTATCTGCATGTGGGACAGCTGAGGAAGAAGAAACGACCGAATCGCAAGAGGGAGAAGTTGAGGAAATTACATTAGAAGTTGCAACGCTCATTCCACCGATGACGGAGATTTTAGAATTAGCCCAGTCCCAGCTTGAAGAGGACGGATAAACCTTGATATCGTCGTGCTTGGCGATAACGTCCAGCCTAACGATGCCCTTCATAATGAAGAAGTGGATGCGAATTTTTTCCAACATGTGCCGTTTATGGAGGAATACAATCTTAACAACGATGGTGAACTTACACCAATAGAATCGATCTATTTTGCTAATTATGGTGTATACGCAGAGGAATATGAACAGATGGAAGATATTCCTGAAGGGGCAACGATTGCGATCGCCAATGACATTTCAAACATTGATCGCTCTTTACAGTTGCTCGAGCAACACGGGGTCATTGAACTAGAAGATACAGATGAACGATACTATACACAAACGCACATTGCTGAAAATCCTAATGATTATAATTTTGAAGAAGTTGATTTGTTAATGCTAGCAAGAATGTACGACGATGCGGACGCCGTCGTTATGACGCCTGCATATGCAGAGCCTCTAGGCCTCACTCCTGCAGCGGATGGTCTCATTACAGAAGGTACAGAAAATGAATTTGCCATTACGCTTGTAGCTAGAGAAGACAATGCGGATTCCGAACCGATCCAAAAACTAAAAGAAGCAATGATGAGCGATGAAGTACGACAGTTTCTAGAAGATAATTACTCAGAAACGGCGATTCCCGCATTTTAAATCATTAAAAATCCGATGAACCGTTGAGCCATCGTGGATGAGCTCAACGGTTAACCACCACCAGAAGCGGGTATAGAAGAACAAACCTTGTTGGAATGGTGGAGATGGAGATGCGGTTACACGTAGGGATTGCTGGAATTGGAAGTAGCTTACTGCTCGCGGCTTGTGCGCCAGTCGCTGATGATGAAGAATTAGAACCAGATGTAGATCTCGAAAATCCAGAAATGTATGATTCGGTTGCTGATGCAAACAGCCATATTCAGAACATACTGGAAATGAATGTGTCATTCCCAGAATCTGATCAGCTAGACGTTGCCTACATTTCTTCTGCCGAAGGAAGAGGGGTTGTCGAAGCAGGCTATTCAGAGACGGTGGATGGAGAGTCGTATAGTGATGAAGAAATTGAAGAGTTAGAAGACACGAGTGGTGTTCAGTATTTATACGGTGTGTATGATACGACACCAGATATACGCGTAGAAGTCGGTCCTGAAATTGCTGCTGAAGGTAACGATGCTTTCGAAGAGGAGATTGCCGGAACAACCGTGTTCATTGAAGAAAATGAACAAGAAGGTGGAGATCCATATGTTGTTCATTCATTTGAAGTCGGTGACTACGATTATGTATTGCATTACGTGTTGACTGAAACGTTAACAGAAGTTGATGCATTAGACTTTACAGCGTCTTTCATTGAGTCATAGAATGAACAGAATGGTGCCTGAGCGGGCGCCATTCGCTCGTTAGTGGACCAAGAAATCATATCGGGCTATGGATGTTGCTTTTGTGAGCAAGAATGTGAACAAAGCTTTGGAAATAGACGGTTATTTCTTAAAGCGCTAGATCCACTTTCATAAATGGTTGTTTGGAACGAGATGTCCATCGATTGGAACCAAAGCGATGCGAAAGTGGCCACGTATGAGTGAATCTGTTTCCAATAGATGGTTTTTGGAAGTAGATATTCCGTGGATTTCATCATCAATAAGAAGACTCACATTAATAATGTTGACGGTATATTCAACCCATATCGATAAAGAATACAAACAACTGTGTATAGCCCCGATCTTTCTTAACTTACGTTTCAGAGGTCATGTTGTAGGAAGGCATAGAACGTCACCTGGTTCCGTGTCTATGCAAGACGGTGGAAACGAAACTTCAACACTTTATATTTACAGTCGTCTGTATCCATCGACGGGCTCTTCTTCAAAGGCGACGGTCCGATATGTTAGGATGACGTTAAGAATGGAAAGGAGAATCTCATGGTGGAGACTCGAGTAGCTGGGGGTTGGAACTTCGACAATACGTACACATCGTTACCAAGTGTGTTCTTCGAACACTTACGAACACGTCAAGTGAGCCAACCGGAAATTCAGCTGTTTAATCGAACGTTAGCAAAAGAGCTCGGGCTAGATGTTGATGAACTTAATAGTGACGAAGGCGCCCGTGTTTTATCAGGGAGTGAACAGCCAAGCGGTGCTGCACTCATTGCACAAGCGTATGCTGGGCATCAATTTGGGAATTTCACAATGCTTGGTGATGGCCGGGCGATGCTGATTGGGGAGCAGATGACTCCAGACGGTAGACGCTTCGATGTGCAGTTAAAAGGGTCTGGACGAACTTCATATTCACGAGGGGGAGACGGCCTTGCAGCAACGGGTCCGATGCTTCGTGAGTACATGATAAGTGAGGCGATGCACGGACTCGGCATACCGACAACGAGAAGTTTGGCTGTCGTCACAACGGGTGAACCTGTGTACCGGGAGACCGAGCTGCAAGGAGCCGTACTTACGCGGATTGCAGCGAGCCATTTGCGTGTTGGCACGTTTGAATATGCGCGCGGGTTAAAAGATCACGAGCTTCTTCAACAGCTGGCTGATTATGCAATTGAACGACATGTTCCTGAAGCGAAAGACCAGAATAACGAATACTTGTATCTTTTAGATCACGTCGTTCAAAACCAAGCGGCACTGATTGCGAAGTGGCAACAGGTTGGTTTTATTCATGGGGTCATGAATACAGACAACATGACGATCAGCGGGGAAACGATTGATTATGGTCCTTGTGCTTTTATGGATGTGTATGATCCTGAAACGTCATTTAGTTCCATTGATACGGGGGGAAGATACCGGTATAGCAATCAACCGTACATTGCCAATTGGAATTTAGCGCGATTTGCGGAGACGCTCGTGCCACTCCTCCATGATGATGAAAACGAAGCTGTTGAGCTAGCGACAGATGCCATCCATGAGTTCCAACACGCGTATCATGCCCACATGCTCAAAGGGATGAGAGGGAAGATCGGTCTTCGTGACGAGGAGCCAGAAGACGGACAAATTATCGGTCATCTGCTAGAAATGATGCAAAAACGATCAACAGATTTCACGAACACATTTCGAAATCTAACGCTTGGAAGACTTGAAGAGACAGGGTTATATGGCTCAGTGAGTTTGATGATTGGTACCGGTCGTGGCAGGAGAGGCTCGCTCGTCAAGGAGATTCAAAAGACCAAGTACAGGAGAGAATGAAAACACACAACCCGGCGATCATTCCAAGAAATCATCGAGTTGAGGAAGCGATTGCAGCTGCCGTTACACACAATGATTTCTCCGTTGCAGAAAAACTCGTCTCCCAGCTACGAACCCCGTTTGCCTACACGACAGAACAACATGAATATAGTGCACCTCCTGCGGATACGAAAGCGCCGTATCAAACGTATTGCGGAACGTAAGTAGTGAAACGGCCTCCTCCAGTAACGAGGGGGCACGTGTTTCTCATTCTGATAATTTCACATACCGTATATGCGCATAGCCAAACACGTGTTCTTATGTTATGCTACCGGAGGAATCTAACGACCAGGAGCCGTGCCCGATGACAATTTATGAATACTTAAAACGTACGAACGAATATAGCGAAGATCTTCAGAAAGTAATTGAAAGAACGAGTGACAAACTTATGAAAGAGAGCACGTCTCATCAACGACCAGGAATGTTGCTCGGGAAAATCCAATCAGGTAAAACGAGGGCATTTATCGGTGTAATCGGTCGGAGCTTTGATCAAGGGATGGACGTGGCTATAATCTTTACAAAAGCGTCCAATGCGCTTGCCAAGCAAACGTATGAACGGTTGTCTAAAGAGTACGCACATCTAATTGAAAGAGATCAGGTACGGGTGTTTGATATTATGCGCATGCCACCGAACCTTCGAAACTACGACCTCTCTAAAAAACTCATTTTTATCGTAAAGAAAGAAACGAAGAATATGGATCGCATTCAAGAGGCGATGTTCACTACTTATCCGAGTCTTTCAGAGCGGAATGTGTTGTTTGTAGACGACGAGGCAGATCTTGCCAGTGTCTCGTATGAGCGGGATGAGCGCAAAAATGTGACCGATGTGCGAGTCATCTCTCTAAAGATTGATCAATTGCGAAAGAAGTGCCCGGTGTCTGCGTATCTCCAAGTGACCGCGACACCGTATTCATTATATTTACAACCGGATGAACGAAAAATCCATGACCATAAAGTTTTTGCCCCGGTACGACCCGCGTTCACCGAACTCGTCCCTACGTTCAAACAATACGTAGGCGGAGAAACATTTTTTGAAAGTGAACATGCTGATCGTTACTTCCAAGAGATTCAAGAAGCAGAACTTACGACACTGAAAAAACAAGACCTGCGAAGGGTTAAAAAAGAAACATTGCTTACGAGTCGAAATGTGGCCGGACTTCGGCAAGCCTTTCTCCATTTTTTAGTCGGGGCAACGATACGTAGAATTCAACAGAAAAACAAAGGCGAAAAGCCACAGAAATATGCGTTTATGATGCACACAGAACGAGGCAAGGCGGCGCATGTTTGGCAAGCAACCATTGTCCAACATATTGAGAATCAGCTGCACAAACTCATCGATGAGGAGCCACGCAAGTGGCAAGAACTTGTCCAAGCATCATTTGAAAATGTGAAAGAAACGCTCATTGGCGACATTCCTAGTTTACAAACGGTGATCACAGATGTACAGAAAGCTTTGCAAGACGAGTATGTACTCACCTCGGTTGTGAATTCGGAACAAGACGTATCTTTATTACTTGACCACACCGGACAGCTTCGTCTTTCATCCCCAATGAACATCTTTATCGGCGGTCAAATTCTTGACCGAGGCGTCACGATTAATCAACTGATTGGCTTTTATTATGGAAGAAATCCGAACCGTTACCAACAAGATACCGTTCTTCAACATTCAAGGCTTTACGGAGCGAGAGATCCTGAAGACGTATCCGTGACGAGGTTTTATACGTCGAGAAACATTTACGAAATGATGAAACGAGTGCATGAATTTGATCAAGCACTGCGTGTGTCGATCGAATCAGGAGGAGACGATCAGCAAGTTATATTCATCCAAAAAGATGACGAAAACAAAATTATTCCATGCAGCCCGAATAAATTGCTGTTGTCTGATTTAAATGTCATCAAACCTCATAAGCGCTTTTTGCCTGTTGGGTTTCAGACAGGCTATAAAACCCATCTGAAAAAATCAATCGACTGGCTCGATCAACAGCTCGTGCACGTACAGCAACCCGAGCGTCTTCCCATCAACATTGTCGAGAAGCTTATCGACGAAATTGGACACACGATTCATATGCAGCCAGGATTTTCCTGGGACCCAGATGAACAAAAGGCATTACTTCGGCACATGAGCACTGGTCACGTATGGGTAATTGTACGGAAAAACAGGAACATACGGCGTTTTGATTCAGAAGGAAATGTTGAAGATGCGCCAGACACTCCGAGTGGTCACAACAGTGAACTTGGTACAGCAAAGCGTTTGGCGCAAACAGAACCTGCCATTATACTATTGCGACAAAACGGAGAGAAACAACATGGTTGGATGGGCACACCATTTTGGTGGCCAATCATCGTCGCTCCGCTAAACAGTCAAACAGCCGTATTTGCCAAAAAAACGAAAGAAAGCGAGAGACCTTAAAGGATCTCTCGCTTCTACTCTTCCAACAGTCGGTAGTCGATAATTTCTTCGTTTTCTTCATCGACCAACCGTAATCGCTCAGCCCCGAAATCCAGAGCGGTGAGCTGTAATGCTTTGAAAAATACATTCTCATCTTCGTCGTTCCAGCTTTCAGCATCGGTCACCGCGTAATGGACTTGAGCGGTGCCTTCATCGTCCGTCCAAGCGTCATGGATTGTAACGAGGTTTGAAATGCCTGGCTGGAAATGTTCCTCGTGAGCCGTGACGGTCTGCATCGCTTCGAGTGTCTCATTGAAGTCTTGATTCTCATCAATGTCTTCGATATCGGCAATGCGTGCAAATGTTGAATCACCGTCTTGTTCGTAGACGTAATACCCTCGATTCGGAGTGACTTCAACGTCTTCTGCTTCCATTTCTGCAAGTTCCCCAAACATCGCCCCAGGTTCTCCGTCCTCAAAAAAGAACAACGTCTCGATGCCATACATATCCGCTGTATAGTGCAACTTATCTAAAAAGATGGCACTTTCGGTAGAAGCCATACTCATGGGACCATCAAACGAGAAGTATAACAAAGCATTTCCTTCATCCATACTCGTTTCATCAATTGCCGAAAATATGTCATTTTGAGTCGTGTCACTTTGTTGTAATGACAGTAAAAATTGATCCGCTCGAGCAATCTCTTCCTCTGTACGCTCAATGTCTACCATCATAACTTCATTAGAAACATTATCTAGAAAATTTACATCTGTGTGAAGAAGAAAAGGAGCATCAACGAACATTTCATCGTGAATCGGTCCGTCTTCTCGTTCGGATTCTGAATGATCAGCTTCCTCTATTTCAGTTTCTTCTGCTTCAGTATCTTCATTTTCCAAATCTTCTTGTTGTTCTCGTTCAGGCTCAATATCAACGGCTTCTTCATTCTGGATTGGTTCGTTCGTTTCGTCAGAACAAGCAGCCATCATGAGAAATGGTACGATTGGAAAGACAAACGTCAGCCTTTTTCTCATCCAATGAACGCCTCCTTAAGAAGCTTCTTTGGTAGATATTCCCTAACATGTAGGGGGTGAAACGTGGACACCTCTTGTTCTTGGTGATATGTTTTATGTACTTAAAGGGTAGGTGAGGAGATCAAAATGAAAAGAAGTCGAATACAAACAACTCGGGGGACGTTTGAAGTGTTTACAGAGGGAAAGGGGCAGCCGATCGCCGTTACTCACCTCTATCAATCGTTTCGAGGGAATGGAGATTTCTTTACCCAAAAATTATGCGAACATTATCGAGTTATTCTCATTAACCTGCGTGGGTGTCACGAATCACCGTCAATTAACGATCGGGAAGAGTATAGCATGGAGACGGCCATTCAAGATCTTGAAGCGATTCGAACTTCACTTGGATACTCGGCTTGGGCTTTTGCGGGCACGTCTGCTGGTGGCATGCTTGCGCTCCAATATGCAGTAGAAAAACCATCCAGCCTCACAAAGATTATCGCCGGAGGTCTTACCCCGTCGTTTGCTTATTTAGATGATGAAGATAGCATTTATAGCACACGTAACCCTCGTGCAAGTACGATTAAGGAAATCATGGAGAAGTAAAAAACAGCAACGGATATAGAAGAGAGGCAAGCCCTTCAAAAAACGTGGACAGAGTTTTCTCTCTACAATAAAGAAACGTACCATACGATGATGGCACGTCCGAAAGATGGTGGAATCCACCATGAAAGGCTTCAATATTTTATCGAAACTGTAAAGAAGTTTGATATTCGTCCAGCGCTTCCAACGGTTAAAGTGCCAGCGTATTTATTTTCAGGTAGGTATGATACGCAATGCCCACACCGTCATACGAAAGAAGCTTCACATATGCTTGCTAACGCTCAGTTGACTACCTTTGAAAAAAGTGGTCACTTTCCATTCATTGAAGAAGAAGGGGCATTCCAGCAATTTCTTGAGCAAACGATCTAATCAAAGCTCATAATCACAATCTCACCGGTGTAGGCATCAATTTCCATGTCGACTTCTCCTTGGCTCGTTTCTAATTCGATTTCATAATACACACGCCCATCTTCTCGTTCGAGCTCGAGGTCATCTACATACCCGTCTTCCACTTCAGCTAGAGCAATTTCTTCAGCTCGTTCGGGGCTAATTAATACATCTTCATTCTTTTCGGTTTCCTGATCGTTAGGGGATTCAAGCTCTATTGCTTCGGATTGCTCTAAGTGAAGCATATCACCGCTTGTGGCATCAACAACCGCATCGTAAGTGCCATGACGGTTCTCAATCTCAACTTCATAACGCGGGTCATTGTTTTCGTGAGTGAGTTCAATTGATTGTACAGTGCCAGGATACATTGATTCGATCGTTCTCGAAATTTCTTGCTCGTCGAGTATCGTGTTGTTTGCGTTTGCGGTGAAAAGTGAAATCAAGGTTGCACTTCCAGCAATGACTGCCAAACAACTTGTAATGATCAATAGTTTCTTCACGCCGCTCATCCTTTCATTGGGAGAGTAACTGTAAATGTCGTCTGTTCACGGGGGATGCTATCCACTCCAATCGTACCGTTATGCAATGAGACGAGTTTTGAAGCGATCGCCAAACCGAGCCCGCTTCCGCCGCCTGCTCGTGAGCGTGACTTTTCAATTCGATAAAAACGATCAAAGATCTTCGTTTGTTCAGATGGGGTAATGCCGTTACCGTAATCCGTTACAGTGAGTTCGACGTTTTTCTCTGCCTTGACTACTCGAACATCAACGTGATCTTCACTATATTTAAAAGCATTATCTAAAAGAATATAAGTGAGTTGTTGCAGCATTTGTTCGTCGGCATTCGCGATCAGTAACTCGTCGCTGGACGTAAAGCGAACATCACGTTCTGTCGCTACTTCCATCGCCAGAACCGAGTGTTGCACGACCGTTACTACGTTAATGTCCGCTTTATTCACCGTGAGATGCTCTTCATCTTTTACGAGTAACAATAACTGTTCAGCCAATTGTTTCATTCTTGTACTTTCTGAAGTAATCGCTTCAATCGCCTCATCGAGCATATCTGGTTTTGTTTTCCCCCAACGTTTTAGCATAGAGGCATAACCATCAATAATCGTTAGCGGAGTGCGGAGTTCATGAGAAGCGTCTGAGACGAATTGATCTTGCTTCTCAAATTGCACACGCAAACGTTCAATCATTGCATTAAACCCGTCAATCAATTGTTGGAGTTCATCACGTCGTCTGCGCTCTTCATCAATGGTTTGCAAACTTCCTTTTTCCTGAATTGAGTTCATCCGATGAATTAATGAATGAATCGGGCGGAGAATGATCGCGCCAAGCAACCAACCGCCAAGGATGGCAGGGATTAGGCAAGCAATGAGGCGACAATTAAAATCAGCCAAGTAACGCCATATTTTCTTCCATGCCGACGAGACGCTCTGAAACTTCAAGCGTCACGATCGTGCCATCTTCCCAAACAATCGGTGTGTATACAAATGCGAAGCGCTCGTCTTCATCCGTCATTTGTGTATTTGCTTCGTATTGGTTTGTGTAACGAGTTGGAAACTGGAGAAAGCGTTGCTCACGCGTGATGGTCGTTACGGTTTCATCGTTCTGATTAATAATTCGTACCATCCATCATTTGGCACGTACGTTTCACTGAGTATTTGTTGGACGGGAAGATCATTCTCAATCGCCGAGCTTACAAGCTCAGCAATGGATTCGGATTGACCTTGAACGCGCTCCAATTCAGATTCAGCACTAATTGTCTCATATACGTGATAAACGATCGTATTCGTCAAGGCGACAAAAAGTACAAGTGTAATCGCTGCTGCAACTTGTAACTTCGTTCTTAATTTCATACGGAAGCCTTTTTCAAGACATAGCCGATGCCTCGAACCGTATGAATTAATGGTGAGTGATCGGCATCTATTTTTTTGCGTAAATACCGAATGTAGACGTCCACAACATTCGTATCTCCATAATAATCATACCCCCATACGGTTTGAATGAGTTGTTCCCTCTCTAATACTTGCCCTTGATTTGCGAGTAAGTATTGGAGCAGATCAAACTCTCTGCGGGTAAGTTCAATATGAGTGTCTTCGCGGTACACCTCACGGGTTCTTGGATCGAGCCGAAGGCCCTCAAACTCAAGCACAGCGTTCTCCTTTTGTTCCTCAGAAGTTGGTTGGCTTCGTAATTGAACGCGAATGCGGGCGAGCAGTTCTTCCGTTTCAAATGGTTTCGAAAGATAATCGTTGGCACCAAGATCTAAGCCGCTCACTCGATCGGGTACTTCATTTCTAGCTGTGAGCATGATGATCGGCGTCGTCGAGTTAAGACGACGGTATCGACGTAATACTTCTAAGCCACTTAAACCCGGCAACATCACATCAAGTAAGATAAGATCCCATTTACCATTTATCGCCATGTCCAGCCCAGATTCCCCGTCATATATAGCTTCTGCCTCGTAACCTTCGTGCATCAGTTCTAGTGTTAAGAGCCTTGCTAATCGTTTTTCATCTTCAATGACTAGAATGTTCATCTCGGTATCCTCCTACCACTGAGCGAAAGTTCAAAATCACTCACACTTATCTTCTAAGATAAATGTGAGTGAATGAGCTCTCCTTTTAAGTCATTATATCCGATTAGGCTCTAGACGAACATCAATCATATTCAATATCGATGATCTCACCGGTTTGGGCATTAATCGTTACGTCTGTATCGTGAGAAAGTTCGATTTCATATTCTAAACCACCGCGGTCACGCTCAAGCGTTACTTCCTCAACAACGCCATCCACTTCATTCATCGCAATGTCAATCGCCTCGCGCACTTCAATATAGTCAGAATGCAAGAACAGATCATCACTTAAAGAATTCTGTGGTTGTTCTTCAACTTCAACGTTCGTCGGTTCACTTGTCGTTGTCGTAGAGGTCGGTGTGTCTGCATTTGCTGAATACAGAGACATTCCGACTGCCGAAATTGTTAGAGCACCGACACAGCTTGTTGCAATGAGTAGTTTTTTCATTTTTTATTCCTCCTAAGATTTTGTATAGGTTCATCTTAGCCAACAAAAATAATAGAAGGATGAGAGAAACATTAGAATTTGATGAGAAAATTTCGCAGTGAAAATTATATAGTAAAGAGGCGGGAGTAGCATGTGAAAAAGCCAGGCACGTATGTTTTTTCATTTCGCGCCTGGCTCGATGGAAACAATAGCTGTCTACTGTTTTGGAGCGTTTTATTGCTCCAAGGCTTTTGTGATCTTCTCAACATACCGCTCTTCTTCAGGGGACCAAAAGCTCGGGAAACGAAAATCATCCGCCTCATCCGACGCTAGCACGCGCTCTAGCTCGTCCGCATACGCTTCCCATTCCTCTTTCGGCACAGGCTGCATCATCAGCTCAGTCAATCGGATCGGGATTTGTTGTGCTCGCTTAGATTCAGGCGCCACCTTGTCTTTCATTAATTGTTTCACATCAGACAGGATGAGTAGCAATTCACGGTTTACATGTGCACGCTCTTGTTCAGTCATGGCAGTGTATGTAGTCACAACCTCCTCAGACAAGTACTCCCTCATCCATTCCAGCCGCTCTTCTTCGTGCTCCATCTCTTGAAGTAACGCACTGACCATCGTCCACGTGACTTCGGTTCCTTCGCCTAAAAGTGAATGCACGTGTTCAACAGCAGAAACGGCTCGGTCAATCTCGCTTCGTTTTTCGAGTAACATTTGCTTTTGCGTTGGCAACGACGTAAGCCAAGCTTCTATTGATTGATTCCCAGCATGCAAATACCGTTTAATTTCTTGAAGAGAGTACCCAACAAATTTTAACGATTGAATCTGTTGAAGCTCGGCTA
This sequence comes from Geomicrobium sp. JCM 19037, assembly GCF_000698105.1. Taxonomy (NCBI): domain Bacteria; kingdom Bacillati; phylum Bacillota; class Bacilli; order Caryophanales; genus Geomicrobium; species Geomicrobium sp. JCM 19037. The sequence continues at coordinate 13,438 of NZ_BAWZ01000013.1, forward strand.
GTTGTTGTAAGCCATAAACCCGATGGCCGCTAGCATTTCGCTTCTCAGGAAGTCACACTTCCCATTCCTCATAAAAACGCAACGTTCTCGCCGACACTCCTGTTCTTTTGCTGAATTCTCGAATGGAATACATGACGTATCGCCTCCTTAACTAAAGCGTAACCGCTTCCGTAACGGAAAGCGCAAGAGAGAGTGTATTTCTTTCTTCAAAAAGTAAATTCTTATTTTGGCCGTGGACTGAATAATGTTCTGTTCGCAGTAAATCGGTCTACTAAAAAGTCTTCATGATGAAGATTTTTTGTGAATTGCCGTAATAATAAACGTAACGATAATAACCGAGAGCATGATAGCAACTATGGTTACTGCTAAGCTTCCAGGTATGATTTCGAATGAAAAGAGGATCAAAACGATCACACCTATAGTAAAAAGAGCAATACGAATTTTCGTAACCCATGAGTACGGATCTTTAGTCGTTAAATGGTTATCGTCACTCATTCTAATATCTCCTTAAGCGGTAACTGAGTCTATTACTCTCTCAGCTACCCGCTTAATAACGATTACAATCTCTTTTTATTGTATAGATTAGAATAGTTATTCGTACGCCATATGGAGACTAGCAATATTTTGGGCTGAATGCAGCATACTTTGTTGTTTAATCCACTATTTCTATAAAGTAATCTCCGTAAGGTAATGGGTTGTCTCCGTCCAGAGGTTCGGGGTTTATATTCCCAAAAACCTATGTAATATTAAGCTTATATTTCTGAAAACGTTTTTTGTTTCCAAAGTGCTTGGATTGGAAACAGAATCACCCTCTTATGCTGCTTTGAGTTCATTTTGCTTCCAATCGTTGGACGTCTGCTTCCAAACAGACACTTTATGGAAGCAGATCGAGCGCTCTTTACAGAAATGAACGACAGCCTACTTGCAAAGCATTCGGCTTTTCTTGCCTTTTTGTTCTATTATAGAGCAACTAAATAAAGCCAAGAATGTTAAATTACTAAATTTAAGAAGCATAAACGAGAATTTTTCTCGAAAATAAGAAATTTTGAGGGATACACAGGTATTATTGTGCAATATTTTTTGGCACAAATATTGCTTATTAATTAAATGAAAGCGCTTACTAAGAAAGGTGGAGGTTACCAATGGAACGGGTAGCTTTAATTACGGGAGCAGGGGGACCAATGGGAAGGGCGATCTCGAAACGATTCTTTGATGAAAAGGTGAACGTCGTACTCACCGATATTTCTGAGAAACGGCTCGATCAAACAGTGGAAGCGTTAGGAGAAGATGCAAATCAAATACTGGCAATACGGGGAAATATGTTAGATCTTTATGATGTGAAGCGTGTGACAGAAGCGGCCTATGAACACTTCGGTCACATTGATATTTTGATTAATGTCGTAGGTGGTATTCGTGCGAAGAAAATGGACGAGTCAATTCTCGATATGAATTACAAAAGATGGACAGAAACATTTGACTTAAATGTGAAGGGGAGTGTGTTAGCGATTCAACAAGTTGTTCCCCAAATGTTAGAAAGAAAGCACGGAAAGATCGTTAATATTTCCTCAATCAACTTTGCTGGAGAAGCGATGTTTGCAGATTACGGGGCTGCCAAAGCAGCGGTCGCTTCTTTTACGAAGACGGCAGCGATCGAATTTAGCCCGTATATTAATGTGAACTGCATTGCTCCTGCATTAATAGAAACGAGTGTGCTCGATCGTATGGATGAGAAGATGCTCAATAAATATCGGGAGAGAACGTTATTAAAACGGTTTGGGAAAGCAGAAGATATTGCCAATGCAGCTTATTTTCTCGCTAGTGACCAGGCTGATTATATTACTGGTGAAATTTTGTCTGTTTCAGGTGGAGTTACACCACATTTGTAAAAGGCTAATGGGGAGCGGGGACACGTGATGAATCTTGAAGTTTTTGCGATTTTTCTAGCGCTAGGCTTACTAATCTTTTTAGCTCTTAGAGGGTTTAGTATCATTGTTATCGCTCCAGTTGCGAGTGTTGTTGTCATTGTATTAACGGGAATGCCATTGTTGGAATCACTTCAAGAGACGTACATGAGCGGATTTATTAATTTCACGAAAAACTTCTTCTTCATATTCTTGTTTGCCGCTATGTTCGGTAAAGTAATGGAAGATAGCGGTGCTGCGGCGGTGATGGCAAGAGGTATTCTACGAATCATTGGTAAGAACAGCAAAATGCGAGTGCTTTTAGCGATCGTAGCCATTTCCGCGGCATTAACGTATGGCGGCATCGCTGTTCATGTAGTGATCTTTGCCATGCTCCCGATTGCAAAACCACTATTTAAAGAACTTGATATTCCGTGGCATCTGTTCATTGCTGCTTTCTTTTTTGGGGCAGCAACGTTTACGATGACAATGCTTCCTGGAGCGCCGTCTGTACCAAACATTATTCCGACGGAATATTTAGGTACAACCGTGATGGCGGCACCTTTAATTGGCATTGTGGTTGCCATTGCTACAATTTTTTTAAATAGTATTTATTTGAGGTATGCGTTGAGAAAGTCCGAAAAACGTGGAGAGACATACCGCAACATGAAAAATTTAGAGAGGGTAGAGGATGATCAAAAAGCGACAATTAAAAATAAAGAGCCCCATTTTATCGTCGCCATTCTTCCTCCGGTCGTATTGCTCGTTCTATTAAACATCTTTCAAGTCGAGATTATATTTGCCTTAGTCATCTCTGTTGTGAGCGGCATCGTGTTGTTTTGGAAGCTTTTAGATCAGAAAATTAAGACGATTAATACAGGTGCGACAAACACCGTGTTGCCAATTGTGAATACGAGTGCAGATGTTGGGTTTGGAGCAGTCATTGCTGCGTCCGCAGGCTTTGCTATTATTACAGAATGGTTAACGACGATGCCGGGAAGTCCGTTAATTTCTTTATACTTAGCCACTACAATTCTTGCAGGAATTACGGGCTCAGCATCAGGTGGTTTGGCGATCGCAATGGAAGCATTATCAGAAACGTTCATGCAGCTTGGCCTTGATCCTGACATTGTTCACCGTGTTGCTACTATAGCTGCAGGAGGGTTTGATGCATTACCTCACAACGGAGGGGTCATTACGTTTTTAGTTGTTGCAGGCTTAACTCACAAAGATGCATACAAGCATATTTTTGCTACAGGAATTGTTGGACCTGTACTTGCTACAATACCTGCGCTCGGTTTAGCTATCCTCCTCTACTAAATTCATTAATACATGGTACGATAGATGAAAATGTAGTGGAGTGGATAAGTGTGGAGTACATTGATGTGTTTGATAAACAGTTGCAACACCAAGGGGTTGCTCCCGTCGTGATATTCATGAGCAAGCTTATGGCATCAGACGTTTCATTGTTGGTTCACAACGATGCTAAACGATGTGGTGTACGTGTTGTTTCAAAAACGCTCGCCGGGTAAAGAAGATTATCCTGGGTTACTAGATATTAGTGCAGCAGGCCATTTAGAAGCAGGAGAGTCTCCGAAAGATGGCGTGCGAGAAATTGAAGAAGAGCTTGGCCTCAAGTTGGACTTCAGCGAGCTCACAACAATTGGCGTGTTACACGTCGAAGCCCCACTCGCTGGCGGGCGTTTCGACCGGGAGCATTGTCATGTGTATGTAAAACAGCTCGATCCAGTCGAGAGAGATAACATTCGGTTTGACGCAGAAGAAGTGGAAGGCGTCGAGTGGATTTCATTACAGCAATGTGTGGACTTATTCATTGATGGAAATGCAACATCCGGAAGATTTGTGCCTCATCCGCATGAATATTATGAGAAAGTTGTCGAAGCCTTGGTGAAATTGTCATAATCACCGAGGGTTTTTATGAATTTTTATTTTAAAATACTATCGCTAATTGACAGCTTATATCGCAATGCTATACTTGAGCTAAGCTTTTGTATTTAGCTACTTTCTTGAATATGCAACGTATTTGCGGTTTCAGGATGCTCATCATTAAGGGTCTCTAATTTCTTCAAAACGCTCCTTGTAGAGTAGTACGCCAAGGTGCCTCCAGTCGCCAAAATAAAGAGAAGCAAGAACTGTAAGCTAATGAAAGAAACGATGGCAATTGTAACAATGAGCAACAACGATTGGAGCGGTTTGTAAAAGATTAACCAAAAGGCTCGTTGCACGTTTGACGTTAGCGCAGTTGGTCTAACGTGAGATGCAATCGGTAGGAAATGGGCGAGAAACAACGTGTAAAGAACGATTGCAGTGACGGTTAGTGCTAACAAGTATACCGACCATGTCGCATTAACTGACGTGAAGGCGACTACATAGTAAAACAAACTAAACGCTGTCATCAAAAACGGCAAGCCGTACACATTCGCTTTCCAAAAATACTGCTTTATCGTTTTTACGAACGGGTAGATGGCACGATTATCACTATCAACGATCATCGCCCGAGAAGCTCGAAATAATGCAAACGTACAAGGCAGAAATAGGACGATTGTAAACAGGCTCGCTACCCATATAAGATTTATAAATACAATAAAAGATAAGAAATCAGCAACTCGATAAAACTTAGAATCTAAAAATGACATGGTTCATAATCTCCTTCTTATTAGGCTCTCGTTTTATCATAGCAGGATTCTGATTATTTTAAAGACTCAATCTCGGGAGGGGTTTATATTCGTTACTTTATGGGTGTGGACGGTGGAGGCACGAAGACAACTGCCTGGGTTGTTAATCAGTCCGGGAAAAGAGTAGGTGAGGGCGAGCTGGGGGCTCAAACTACCAAACGAATCCCGAAGCGTTTGCAGAAATTCAGAGGCTGTCTCTCAAGCTTGTGAGGCGGCCAAGATTGACAGCCATCAACTAACACACACGTGTTTCGGGTTGGCTGGAGCAGATCGTTCTGAAGACATCACTCAAATTACGACGAATTTGCAAGAAAAACATTTATCAACGTTTCATGTCGTCAGTGATACAGAAATCGCTTTACAAGCAGGCAGTGCAACAGGAAAAGGGATCGTCATCGTATGCGGCACAGCTGTGAATGCTTTTGCCGTTGATTCATTCCATGAGCTTCATTATTTAGGCGGGCATGGGTATGCCTTTGGTGATTATGGGGGTGGATTGGAGTTATCTACAGAAGTATTTCGGACAGTCATTCGAGCATGGGACAAGCGGGAGAAGCCGACATTACTAACAGCGCTCGTTTTAGAGCAGCTCGGTTACGACTCCGTTGAAGCGATGTATGAAGCATGTATACGTTACCCTAAAACGGTCCCCAAAGACTTGGCACCTTTACTTTTTATCGCAGAAGAACAAGGAGACGAAGCCGCTAGTCAAATTCTCAATTGGCAAGCGGATGAGTTTGTAAAAACGGTCGGGGTGCTGATTGACGCGGGTGAGTATCGACCGCCAGATCAACAAATTATTCTGGCAGGTTCGTTGCTAACAAAATCCAGTACGAAAGCGCTTCGACGCCTGATAAGAGAGAAGCTTGTGAAAGAAGGAATTGACTTTCGTGTTGTACCACTCGTCGATGAGCCAGTAAGTGGAGCGGTTCAGATGGCGATGAACTATAAACCAATGAAATGAGGCGATTCAATGAATTACAAATGGTCGTTAGCAGGTTGGGTGGGCATTGCTCTCATCTTAACGGGGTGTGGCGGTGAGAGTGAAGAAGAGGCGGCTACAGATAGCGAAGATGGGGAAGTTGTTCTTGAATTGTTCAGTTGGAGAAATGGAGAAACCGAAGAATTTAATCGTATTAATGAAGAGTTTCAACAGGAGCATCCGAACATTGCCATTGATTTTCAACCGACAACTGCGCCTGAATATGATACGGCGCTTAACACGCAGTTAAGCACTGAAACAGCTGCTGACCTCTTTTTTGTCAGGCCGTTTGCACTCGGTGAGAACATTTATAATGCAGGGCATTTGGAAGTGTTAGACGAAAATGACATTCCGAATATAGCGAATATTACGGAATCTCAATTGGGAATTTATCAAGCTGAAAATGAGGATTTGTACGGCGTCCCGTTTAATTATGTCTCGTACGGATTTTTGTACAATGAAGATATGTTTGAAGAGTTCGGGTTGGAAGAGCCCGAGACGTGGGATGAATTCTTTGAAGTGCTCGAAGCAATTGAAAATGAAGGAGTGACGCCGCTCGCGATTGGTACAGCTGATGATTGGGTCGTCGATGAAATTATTGCGAACGGCTTTTATTCTAGTTTCGTCGGTGGAGAAGAGTGGCGAGAAGGTTAATTGCAGGTGAGCATGCGCTTACTGATCCAGAATATGTAGATTTTTTAGAGAATCTTACGAACTGGGCCCCGTATATGCCTGATAATATGTCTGGCATTGTACATTGATGCGATGCAAATGTTCATGGCCGAAAATGCGGCAATTTGGGTGACGGGATCGTGGGCATTAACAGATCTTGCTGGTGAACCGATTGATTTTACGATGAACATGTTCCAAGCACCGATGGCTGAAGGCGAAGACACGAGATGGGTGTCAATGAACGGTGGCGCTGCGATCGGCATTAACCAAGATTCTGAACATGTTGAAGAAGCGAAACTGTTCTTAGATTGGCTCGTCTCCGAAGATGCGCAAGGGCTGCTTGCAGATTTATTGCCCGGGCAATTTCCAGTCGGGGATGTTCCTGTTGATGAACTTGAAGATCCCGTAAATCAAAAGTGGCTTGAAGCAGGGGGAAGTGCCGATGAGAACTATGCGGTAGGCGTAGGGTTTGATGTGTTTAATAGTGGAGAACCCGCAATGTCTACATTGCATATTGAGAATATCGGTCCTTTATTGCAAGGAGACATTACACCTGAAGAAGCTGCAGAACGAATGCAAGAAGGGTTAAGTTCCTGGTACGAACCGATGCAATAGCGATAAGTGAGACGATGCCCAGTCGACAAGCATGTGAATAGTGTTTGCTGTGGCATCGTTTTCTTATGAACGAACCAAGATCGACCAATTAATCATAAAGAGGATGGAGTCGCCATGAGATTTAGAAAACGTGTGCTGCTATATCTTGTACCGGCATTTGTCATCTACTCAGCGTTCATGTTAATTCCGTTACTTATGTCGATGCGAGTTGCCTTGTATGAGTATACCGGTATTGGAGACATGACTTTCATCGGACTTGATAACTTCCAAAGGCTGTTATTTGAATCCCCATACGCTGACCGGTTTATTAATGCGATTACGAATACGTTAGAATTTTTCCTTTATACGATGGTGTTTCAAAATGTGACTGCACTGCTTTTAGCGTTGGCATTAACGAGAGGATTGAAGCTGACTGGACTGTTTCGGACGATTATCTTTATTCCTGTAACAATTTCCATACTTATGATTGGGTTTATTTGGACATTAATATTGAATCCAAACATCGGGGTACTTAATCAGTTTCTAGAAGTGATTGGCTTAGAGGCGTGGGCAACTGCTTGGCTTGGTAATGAAGCGACTGCCCTTCCGACGGTGGCAGTCGTTAACGCTTGGCAATACACAGGCTTGATGGTCATGTTGTTTATTGCCGGCATTCAAAGCATTCCAGAAGACCGTTTCGAGGCCGCGCGTCTTGATGGGGCGAAAGGTTGGAACATCTTTCGACATATTATTTTTCCCGCGATCATACCGATTGTTGGTATCGTGACGATTATGACGTTGATGGGGGTTTTTAATCAGTTTGATCTTATTTATGCGATGGTCGGTTCAACAGGCGGCCCGAATTATGCCGTCGACTTACTCGGAACCCTCTTCTATCGAACCGCTTTTGGTGGTGTAGGTGGTCAAGTGCCGCAAATGGGGCTAGGGGCTGCTATTGCTACGATGACGTTTTTTTATGATCTCTACGTTTGTCATCGGCATGCTCTATATTAATCATCGAAGAAAGCGGGGGGAAATGTGATGGTACAAGGAAAAAATGCGAAGTTAATGAACGTATTCGTGTACGCCTTGTTATGCGTAGCGTCGTTCATCGTCATCTACCCGTTATTTCTCATGATCGTGACGTCGTTTAAAACGAACATGGAAGTGCTCGTCAATCCATTCGGGCTTCCAGCTGGATTGAACTTGGAAGGGTATCGAACGGTTTTTGAACTTGGTGGTTTCTTTACGTATTTTAGAAACAGTATCGTCGTGACGGGCATCTCGCTCTTTCTCATGCTGCTTGTCGCTATTATGGCGAGTTATCCGCTTTCAAGATACAAGTTCTTCGGCAACCGTTGGATCTATTTTTACTTTATTATCGGTGCGATGTTGCCGACCCGTTTGGCGACGGTGAATATTTTTGAAGTGATTAGCACACTCGGGATGTTTGACACGTTGTTTGCACTCATTGCGATCTATACAGCGATGACCATTCCGATTGCTGTCTTTATTCTGACTGGGTTTATGGCTGAGTTTCCGAGCGAGCTAGAGGAGTCAGCGCGGATGGACGGTGCTGGAGATTCTAGAATTCTCTTTTCCATCTGGGTGCCGTTGCTCCGACCTGCGATTGCCACGGTCGCGATCTACAATTTTATACCGATATGGAATGAGTTCTTTTTCCCACTCGTGTTTATTAATAGTGATCAGTGGGCGACGTTGCCCCTTGGAATCTCGCAGTTCTTCGGTCAATATCAATCCGATTGGCCAACAGCGTTTGCTGCTCTAACAGTTGCTGTTGTTCCGCCGCTGTTGTTCTATCTTTTTGCATCCAAACATTTTATCCGTGGTCTCACAGCAGGGGCGATTAAAGGATAGCCAAACATTTGAAAGGAGGTGACTTGTGTGGACATCGTGAGAACATACAAAAATCCTATGAAGTAAAGAAAGGTGATGAAGATGAAAAAATGGTCTTGGTTCGTATTCGTAGCTGCATTTCTTTTGTTCTTTGTAACGCCCGCGTTGGAACATACAGAAGGTAAGAAAGACGAGACAGTCATTCCAGGTGTGGAAGTGTTCCTAGATGAACATTTAGACTGGGTAAAAGACCAAAGGGTTGGTCTTGTGACGAATATGACAGGGGTTGACCGGAATCTTGACAGTACTGCCGACCTTTTCTATGAGCATGAGGATATTAATATGACGGCGATGTACGGCCCTGAACATGGTATTCGCGGCAATGTAGAAGCGGGTGAATATATTGAGTCTTATATTGATGAACGCACCGGATTGCCTGTGTACAGCTTGTATGGACCTACGTGGAAACCGACCGAAGACATGCTAGAAGATGTCGATGTACTCGTTTTTGATATTCAAGATATCGGCTCTAACGTGTATACGTATATTTATACGCTCGGCTTTTTGATGGAAGCGGCTGCAGAAGAACGCATGCCTGTCATTGTCCTTGACCGACCGAATGCAATTGGCGGAGAGAGAGTTGAGGGACCGCTTCGAACAGCTGATACGGTGAGCTTTATGGGAAGATATTTGTTGCCGGTTCGGCACGGGATGACCGCTGGTGAGTTAGCGGTTATGTGGAATCATGAGCACGCTTTAGGTGTTGATTTGCGTGTGGCTGAGATGAAAGGCTGGGAACGTGATATGCACTTTGAGGATACAGGATTACCTTGGGTGATGACGTCTCCAAATATTCCAACACCGGATTCCGCCACGCTTTATACTGGAACAATTCTCGTTGCAAATTCGAACCTTTCTGAAGGGTTAGGTACGACTCGGCCCTTTGAACTTGTCGGGCCCGTGGATTAATGCGGAGGATTTAACCGAAGAGATGCGTTCAAGAGACATTCCTGGCGTTCAATTTAGACCAACGTATTACACGCCAATGTTTGGTGTATATGAAGGAGAACTAATTGGTGGTGTTCAAGTCCATATTGAAGACGAACAGCAGATTGATGTAGTAGAATTAGGATTAGAATTAGCCACTGCCATGCGTGATCAAGATCCTGAAAAGTATGAAGTGAATGACAACTATAATGAACTCATCGGTTCTACTGAAGTAAGAGACCTTTTACGCTCAGGTGCTAACGTGGAAGAAATGAAGGCAACGTGGGAAGACGATTTGAATGATTGGGTTGAAAATGTTCGTAATCAATACTTGTTGTACGGACCTTACCCTGAAGGTGTAAACAAGTATGAGCGCCAAATGGTACTAGGAATTTTGCCATTAGACCTGAATCTTGCAGTCGGAGAGGAGTCTCCAATTTCTGTGCACGCGGTCGACCGCAGAGGCCGGTCATTTACCCCGCACTGGCGTTTGGTTGACTGGGCGATTGACGAAGAGGTTGCCACGATTAATCGAAATAAGATCACAGGTGTAGGTGAAGGTGTGACGAGTGCGAGTGCTTCGTTTCTGAGGCAAGAGACGAGTCGAGAAGTTGTTGTCGCTCAAAATATCATCGAAAACATTCGTTTTGGAGTACAATCAGGATATACACGTGTCGTGTTTGACTTAAATAAAACGATCCGGCCAAACATAGACACCGGCGGTGGAGAGATAACGATCGAAATTCCATATGCAGCACTTGGGGAGCGACTCGTTGACGGCGAAGGATTATAACCCCACCGGACAATCCAATTCTAGACCAAGTAGAATATGGAATCGAAGACGGTAGGTTCGTCGCAAAATTGCAAACAAATCAAGAAGATGTAAAGTACGAAACACCAGGGTATTCTAATCGTATTGTTATTGATTTATTTCATTAACAGCTAGATAAGTTGAACTAAAGAATCTCATTGAATCAGATGACCGAGATGGGTATTTGCGGGTGAGTGCTTGCATATTGCGTGGTGAAAAATTCATCTCGTTGCCAATCGTTGTTCGTCACTGCAAGGGTTGGGGCAACACGAAAAACGTTTGCCGAAGATTAAAAGTCGTGACCGAGGCTCACCACCTGGTGCAAGCATGTAATGGCCGGTCACGTATGTGACAATCCAGCCTCAAACCGGGCACTTTCGGCACGCAACTGTCACAAATCGCAATATTTGTGACAGTTGACACCATTTATGTGCTCATTCACGTTTAAAATAATGATTTTTCTTTCTCAAGCGTCACAAATATGAATATATTGGCATTTGGACTTCTTTCTTCACACCGTAGCCAGGAGGCAGAACCGATTTCCCACTTATGCTCTGGAGTGTAAAGAAAACACGGTGGCAGATGTTTCGCCACCGATGTTGCACTTATGCTCTGGAGTGCAAGCCTCCGCCTGCAGTGGAAAACAACAACAAACTGTGCAATTAGGAAAATCTTAAGTTCATTCTATATAGATCAACACGGGGGCACTTATGAGAAAGCTTTTAACCTATCTTAGACCTTACACAATCGTTATCGTCGCGGCACTCGTGATGATGTTTATTGAACTTGCGATTGAATTGGCACAACCGCTGATTATTTCCATTATTATTGATGAAGGTATTATCGCAGGGGATTCGGACCCTGTGTGGAGGTGGGGCCTATTAATGATTGGCCTCTCCTTCATCTCATTAGTTGCTGGGGTATTTAACTCGTTTTTTGCGGCACATGTGAGTCAAAGTGTCGGTTGGCAAATTAGAGATGATCTGTTTGCGAAGATTCAACAGTTTTCTTTTGCGAACCTTTCTGTATTTTCCAATGCTTCATTGACGACAAGGTTAACAAATGACGTTACCCAAATCCAAAACACACTACTCATGTCAATGCGGATTATGGCAAGAGCCCTGCGCTAGTTATTGGTGGAGTCGTCATGGCCTTTGTCATTAATTGGCGCATTGCGATCGTATTACTCGTCACTGTTCCAATTCTTTTCGTTTTTCTTGTCTGGTTGTTTGTGCGGGCAGGTCGCTTGTTCCGTGGTGTACAAAAACAACTGGATGTACTTAACGGTATTGTTCATGAGAATTTGACTGCTGTACGTCTCGTGAAAGCTTTCGTAAGACGTAAGTTTGAGGGCGAGCGATTTCAGCGAGCGGCTGAGCAGTTAAGAGACCGAACGACATTTGCATTTCGATATGTTGAAGTGACAATGCCGGTCATTTTATTGTTGATGAATATCGGTATTATCGGTGTGTTGTGGCTCGGTAATGTGAACATTAATACTGGAAATGCGACGACTGGGGAAGTCGTTGCCATCATTAACTACAGTACACGTACGGCGATGGCACTAGGTGTATTTTCAATGATAATTATGAATTTATCCCGTGCAAAAGCATCTTCAGACCGGATTTTTGAAGTATTAGAATCAAAAGTGGATGAGTTTGAAAACGATAAGCGTGTCGATGACAAAGCGATCGTGGGTGACATTCGTATGGCGAATGTATCCTTTTCCTATAACAGCTCTCCAAATCAGGTTTTGCGGAATATCGATCTTTCGTTCGAACCAAAAAGTAGTGTTGCCATTTTAGGTGCTACCGGTTCTGGGAAAACGACGCTCATGCAACTCATCGCTCGTTTGTATGAACCTGATGATGGGCAGATTTATATCGATCAATCTTCTATTGATACATACCCGCTCAAAAACTACCGAGAACAGATCGGTTATGTTCCCCAAGCTGTCACGTTGCTTTCGGGAACGATTCGCGACGTCGTTTCATTTGGGCATAAACATGCCGATGATGAGCAAATCGCAAAGGCACTTCAGGCGGCACAAATTTATGAAACCGTCATCGGTTTACCAGAAGGATTAGATACATTGATTGGGCAGCGAGGGGTTAATCTATCCGGTGGTCAAAAGCAAAGGTTGACGATTGCAAGGGCGCTATTAAGAAAGCCGTCGATTTTGTTGCTCGATGACAGCACGAGTGCGCTCGACGCTACGACGGAGATGAACCTTTTGAAAGCGATTGAGGCATATGGGTGTACGACAGTTATCGTCACGCAAAAGGTATCGACGACAAAGGCAATGGACCAGGTGATTTTGCTGAACAACGGTGAAATTGAATCGTCAGGTACTCACGAAGACCTTTTAAACCGTTCCGCTATTTACAGAGAAATCTATGAATCTCAGCATGAACGGGGCATACCCAATGAAAAATCAAATGAAAGCCCCATTCTCTTACGACTTGAAAAAGTTAAAAGCGATGCTCGATCCAAGCAAGCGTCAAGGTAAGCAAAAAAAACCTACAAACTTGTCGCAAACGTTAATGAAGTTGTGGAAATACTTGCAAGTACACCGTGCCCCTCTCACAATCGTGCTCGTCATGGTGACGCTAAGTTCCTTGTTGGCACTTGCGGGGCCTTTCCTTGTCGGAATGACGATTGATCTGTTTATTAGCACCGGAGAAATGAACGGCTTTATGTATATGCTACTCGGTTTGCTCACGATCTACCTTTTGCATTCTCTAACAGTATGGTTGCAACATTTTTGGATGGTTCGTGTGTCGCAAAGCACCGTTTATCAAATGCGTACGCAACTCATGGGTCATATGAATGAACTGCCGATTTCTTATTTTGACAGTAGTGAGCAAGGCGATTTGATGAGCCGAGTAAACAATGACATGGAAAACGTGAGCAACACGCTCAACTCTTCTATTATTCAAGTGTTTACGAGTGTTATCACACTCGTCGGTATACTTGTTGTCATGCTCTGGTTGAGCCCGCTACTCACGCTCGTGTCGATGAGTGTCATTCCGTTAATGTGGTTTGGAATTCGTTGGATTACGAAACGAACGAGAAAGCTTTTTAAAGCACAACAAAACCGCTTGGGTGCGCTCAATGCGTTTAGTGAAGAGGCGATATCAGGCCATTCCATAACGAAAACGTTCTCTCAAGAAGAGCGTATGATCGACTCATTTCGTGAACAAAACGACCAGCTAAAACAATCGGGCTTTTGGGCACAAGTGTACTCTGGTTTAATCCCGAAATATATGAATGCACTCAACAGCTTTAGCTTCGCCATCATTGCGGCGGCAGGTGGAATGATGGCGGTAAACAATCTCATAACCGTTGGTGTAATCGTTATATTCATTGAGTACTCTAGACAATTCACACGTCCTCTAAATGACCTTGCCAATCAATTCAACCTCTTGCTTTCTGCAATTGCAGGAGCGGAGCGTGTGTTTGAAGTGATGGGGACAAAGCGCGAACGAGAAGATGAAACGAACCATCGAGATATCGATTGGAACGTTCAAGGAGAGGTTGAGTTTCAGAATGTGAGCTTCTCATACACAGATACGCCAACGATTCAAGATGTAAGTTTTCACGTAACTCCGGGAAAGACGGTTGCTTTTGTCGGGAAAACCGGTGCTGGAAAAACGACAATGATGAATTTACTTACCCGCTTTTATGATCCAGATGATGGCGATATTTTGTTAGACAATCAACCAATCCGGTCGATCAAGCGCGAGGATTTACGTGAGCATTTAGCAGTTGTATTGCAAGACACTCATTTATTCGAGGGGACAATAATGGAAAATATTCGTTATGGGAACCTTGAAGCGAGCGATGATGCAGTGTGCCGAGCGGCAAAAGAAGCGAATGCTCATCGATTTATCGAAAAACTATCCAATGGCTACGAGACCGTCCTCAAAGGCGGCGGTGGCATTAGTCAAGGTCAAAAACAACTACTCGCAATTGCAAGAGCTTTGCTCCGCAACCCGAAGCTGTTAATCCTTGATGAAGCGACGAGTAGCATTGATACCGTTACTGAATTGAAAATTCAACAAGCACTCGCTGTCTTAATGGAAGGCCGAACAAGCTTTGTCATCGCTCATCGTCTAAACACGATACGCGAAGCGGACATGATCGTGATCTTTGATGAAGGGCGGATCATCGAGAAAGGTACGCATGAACAGTTGTTGCAGTTAGGTGGGGCGTATGCAAAATTGCATGCCGATCAGCGTTCCTCGTCTTCTTGAATCTTCATGACGAGTTTTCCTTTCGTATGACCTTTCTCGATTTTTTCGTGCGCATCTTGGACGCCTCGTTCTGTAAACGGGAACGTCTCAGAGATGTGTACAGTTAGCGTTTCACTTTCATACAGTGCACACAGTTTAGATAGAAGACTTTGGCTCGGTGAGATTGCTGTAAAGGCTGCAGTGACCGTGTGTTTCTTCGCCAATTGTTCGCTAGGGTCACGGGCAATCGAAAGTAAACAGCCGTCTCGTTCTAGTAAAGGAAAGAGCTCGTCTTGGCTTGAACCGCCGACGCAATCGAAAATGGCGGTAAAGGTTTTACTTAGCGTATGGACGGGTTGCTGTTCATAATCGATAACTTCATCTGCTCCGGCGTCTTTCATGAGTTGTTGAGAATCACTGCTGCCAACGGCGGTTACTGTTGCACCTAGGTGCTTCGCAATTTGGATCGCGAATAAACCTACACCTCCAGCACCTCCAATAACAAGCAGCCGATCTTTATCTGTTAGTTGCATTCGATCTTGCAAGTTTTGCAGTGCAGTCACACCAGCAAGTGGCAACGCAGCCGCTTCGAGAAAGCCCGCATTAACTGGAGATCTGAAAATTTGATCTTGAGGCACTGAAACGTATGCTGCGTAAGTGCTACCGGGACTTTTTGCAGTCACGCCAAAGACGCGATCACCAATGGAAAAATTCGTGACATTTTCTCCTTTTTCTACAATAATTCCTGAGATGTCTGAGCCAAGCACAACAGGGAAATCAAGGTCTGGTTTTTTACCTTCGCGAAGCTTAAAGTCTAAAGGGTTTACCGATGTCGCATACTGTTCCACGATGACAGCATCTTCGTTAACTGTCGGATGTGTAACTTCCAACTCCGTCAGTTCATCTTTACTTCCGAAACGTTGAACACCTAATGCCTTCATATTTTCACAACCTTTTTAGTTTTAGTTTACCCGCATTCATACGTTCTAGAACATGATTGGAGGAATTTCTATATGTTGCACTCATTGATTGCAATTGACGGTGGTGGTACAAAGACGGCAGCTTTATTAGTCGATGGGAATGGTAATGTACAGGCTGAGGCGTTAGTATCGGCAACAAACCCGAACAGCCTAAGCGAGGAAGTCGTACAGTCTCGAATTGAAGCTTTGCTCACGAAGTTAAAAGTGCAAGCAGAACATGCGTATGAAGAGGTGCGGTTCGTGTTCGCAGGAATGGCAGGAGGAGACCGTGAACCAGCGAAAACGGTGTTTAAAGAAGCCATTCGTCACCACTTTTCTGTCGAGCCTACCATTTATGTAGACCACGATGCGGTTACGGCATTGTATAGTGGAACGTATGGACAACCAGGCATCGCATCGATTGCCGGCACGGGATCCATCGTTTTCGGTGTGAATGAATACGGCGATCGTGATCGTTTGGGCGGTTGGGGGTACTTGCTTGAAGATGCGGGCAGTGGCTTTGAGCTCGGTCGTCAAGCGGTGCTGCACTGCATGAATGAATTTGATCTGAAACGAGTGCCGTCTCCCTTATCAGAAGCTGTATTGGCACATTTTCAAGTAGAGCGAGCAAACGAGCTCATCTCGCTTATTTACGAGCCAGGAAAAACGAGAGAGCGAATTGCGCCTTTAAGTGAACAAGTGTGCAACCTAGCGGTAGATGGCCAACCTGAAGCCGAGCGGATTGTTCGCGAGCCGCACACAAAAACGCAGAAGCTATGGTCGTCATGGCAGAACGTTTGTTTCAACATCCCCCCGACCAAATCGTCATTGCCGGCAGTGTGTACAAAAGTGAGCGGTTATGGCGCGAGCTTTTAGGGACTTGCTTAAGGAAAAGTTACCCGATACAACATTAACACGACCTGTGTACCCAGTTTTAGCTGGCGCTGTTGCTGCTGCTGACATGAACATCGGACAAACGAGAACAGACGAACAATACGAAAAGATTTTTGAGCAAATAACAATCGTTTCTTAAGACAAACGAGAAGAAGGTGGTAGAAAAATGGCGCATAACGGAGGTCTCGTCCGAATTCGTGAAGCAATGCCGTCAATAAAGCGTGCAGAGCGAAATGCAGCGAGGTACATTTTAGAACATCCTGAAAAAGTGATTACGATGTCTGTAAAACAATTGGCTGATGCGAGTGGTTCAAGTCAAGCGGCGATTATTCGGATGTGTAAAGGAATTGGTTTAGAAGGGTTCCAAGAATTGAAAGTCCGGATTGCTGGCGATTTACAGATGAGAGATCAATCCAATACGATAACGTATCAAGAGATTCGAGCGGATGATGGAGCAGAAGTACTGATGCGAAACATCTCCGAAAACAACATATTCTCTATTAAAGAGACGTTGCACATTCTGGACGAACAAGCGATATCAAAAGCGATTCAGGCGTTGCATCGTGCAGAACGTATTGAGTTTTATGGAGCAGCAGCGTCGCAGCTTATCGCTCAAGATGCCCAGCAGAAATTTATCCGAATTAACAAACCGTGCACAGCGTACCAAGATATGCATATGCAAATCACATCATCTGTGACGTTAACGAGTGAGGATGTTGCTTTTGCAATTTCTTATTCCGGCGAAACGCGACACATTTTACATGCGATTCAAAACGCCAAAAAACGGGGAGCAACGACGATTGCTCTCACTCGATATGGCTCAAATTCTCTAAGTGATCTCGTTGATATTCCGTTATATACCTCTTCTTCAGAAGCGGAAATTCGCTCATCAGCTTCATCTTCCAGGATTGCTCAACTAAACGTTATTGATATTCTTTTTACAGGAGTAGCTGCGATCAATTATGATGAATCGGTAGATTACTTAAATGAGACGAGAGAAGCATTGCGAAAAGAGTTTAGAGAGTGAGGGGTGCACGTGTTAATCCCATTTGAAGAAACGTTATATGAGGCGACATTTGTAGAACGCCCAAATCGGTTTATTCTTTTTGCTACGTTAGCGGACGGGGAAACCGTCCGGGCTCATGTGCCAGATCCTGGTCGTCTTGAAGGCCTTCTCGTCCAAGACGCAACGGTGTTCTTACGATTTAGTCAAAACCCAAACCGCAAAACGCGTTGGACGGCTGTGCTTGTCGAGCGACGAGACAAAGGGTTTGTTTCATTGGAAGCTGCTCGTGCAAATGATATCGCCGCACGTGTGATTGAAAAGGGAATTGCATCAAGTTTGAGCGCGTGGACGATTCAAAAAAAGGAATATACGTATGGTCACTCAAGGTGGGATTTCTTACTACACAGTCATCGTGGCTCGGCACTTTTAGAGGTGAAGAGTGTCACGCTTGCTAAAGAGGGGATCGGTTATTTTCCTGACGCGGTTACAAAAAGAGGTAGAAAACATGTGGAAGGTTTATCCGATATTGCTCGCAGTGAAGATGGACGAGCCATTTTGCTTTTTGTCGCTCAGCGAGAAGACATTCATGAAATTCGACCAGCCGAACATATTGATCCAGAATTTGCCGAGGCGCTCAACTATGCAAAAACAAGTGGAGTCATGATGCTCGGCATCAAAGTTAAGCCGAGCATCGATGGGTATGATTATTTAGGTGAAGTGCCTGTTCGACTGTTCGATGATTTGCCATAAGTCATCTTTTGAGTAACGTAACGCTACTTCTTGGTTTGTGGAAAGATAGTCCAATACTTGTTCTGCTGGCATCATCGCAAGAAGACCACGGATAATCATCGTGAGATAGGGTACAGACGGTGGGCGATGTTCAGACTGAGCAACTTCTGGTGATGTAAAGGTAAACACCGGATAGCCAGCAAACATACCTGTATACACAACAACCCCGTACCATGCAGAAGGGTCGAATGTGTGTGACCCGTTTTCCATCACTTGATTTAAATCAATCGTTACATCAATGCCGTTATTTTCTTGTTGTACGACTTCGAGAAATTGTTCTTTTGTAATTAAGTACTTGCGACTATACGTTTCGGTGTTTGCAACAGGTTTTGTTCCTATAAAGGCAACGCCTTCGTTTTGCCAACGAGGTGATTGTTTTGCGAAGTATAAAGGATAAGGCAACATCTCTTTTTCGCTCTTCACTGGATGCGTCGGGTCTGTGCATCCTATTTCCGTTTTTTCTGAACCTTCAGGTGTGCCTCCTTCGATATAACATAGAAAACGATCATGATGTAAATTTGAACCATAACTGGCATACCATACATATTCCACACCAATTCTCTCCTCTCTATCAACACTCTAGCAATATCAATACGTGGAAGCAACGCTCAAACCATGCTACAGTTATACAACAAAGAAAGGAATGATTCGTGTTGAATCTAAACGAGTGGTACGAACAAGGTATGTCTATAGAAACGTATATACAATCGATGCAATCTCATAAAGAGAATTTACAACACATTTACGAGCGGTTTGCAATCAATGAGAGTGCCGATCTTGAAATGATGGCTGACCGAGGGTTACGCACGATTGTCATTACAGAAGATTGGTGCGGAGATGCAATGGTGAACATGCCGATTCTCATGAAAATTGGTGAGAGCACCAACATGAAACTTTCTATTCTTCAAAGAGACCAAAACCTCGAGCTGATGGATCAGTACCTAACCAATGGCAAATCAAGTCCATCCCTATCTTTATCTTTCTTGATGAACAAGGCAATGAGTTTTGCAAGTGGGGACCAAGAGCGGAACCCGTTCAGCGGAGAGTAGATGAATTGATGGCTCAGTTGCCAGATAAAGAGTCACCGACATTTAATGATGAGAGAAAAAAAGCCATCCAACAACTCACGGCGATGTACAGAGAGAACGAGCAAGTTTGGGATGAAGTATTTTCCAGTATTATGGAGACGTTAAAAAAAGCTTAAATTAAACAAATCTAAATGAGCTAGTTTAAAACCGGATGTTCCACAAAGGAGCATCGGTTTTGACGGTGTTCGATATAGGTGGGAGTGTAACCACGCTGTAGACACTACAAAATGGTAAGATTTCCGCCCTGCGCCTTGCACGGTAGCTAGCATAGTTAATGGAGAGGGCGTTAGAAAGGAAAAGTGGAAGACGTATACGAGTACTTTTGATTGTTGATTGTAAAAAATTTCCTATCACCGATTCTACGATGGAATCATGCAAATACGCAACGTGCCATGTTGCCCGTATCCTCGCAGAGAACGGACCGTTCGTTTCGGTTAACGAGGAACCGACAAAGTTGGGGTTTTGATCGCGGAGCGGAAGAACTGGTTCCAAAAAATCACCGATTGGAATCAGATTCACTCTTATGTAACCATTTTGACTCTTTCTGATTCCAATCGATCGACATCTAGTTCCAAACGTCCGTTTATGGAATCAGATTCAGCACTTTAAAGAAATTGAACGACAATCTAGTTCCAAAGCGATGTTCATTGAGCCTCACTCCCTGCCACAAACCTTGAGTTGAAAACCCAATATTCTGTCGGCGCGAGTCGCGCCGAATCGAGTTAGATTTCGGTTCGGCCACGCTGGGGGCCGACAGGTCGTAAGGTGTTAGGTTTAGTCTATTCTGCGCTCCAGTTGGAACAAACTGCGCAGGCATTTGGCGAACTCGGCGCTAAAATCAGTGAAAAGCGCAAACTAGAGCGCAGATGGGGGGAACTTGCGCGCACATTGCGAACCATGCTTCCTGCCCCGCTGAAGTGTAGACGTCTTTTGTCATAACAGTCAAGTCGAATTAAATGACGATGTAATCCCTACATTCTGGCGTCCAAAGAAAATCCCACCTCAACCGCGGGAGAGAGTAGCTATGCACTCAAACTTCTTTGTAGATTTTGTTGTTGGGGTTTCCCGCAAGTTTGGTTCGCTCAACTCGGTGCGCAAGCGAACGTGATGGGGTTTTGTCATTTTGCTGCTCACTCGTCTTCGAATGTATGCACCAAAACTGTTCGTAACGTATCCAAGCCTCTGGATCATCTGCGCCTTCTTTTAGTTTCTGCTTCGTAATGGCATTGACTTCTAACGCTTGTGAGCGGTGGGCTGCGATGGCTTGTTTTTTCAGTGGCATATAATCAGAAATATCATAAATAATATGAGGTTCACCGATAATATCTACAGCATCAGCAGTAATGGCTTTCGTATACAATTGTGGCCGGGCTGACTTTGGCATGCTGCCAACGGCTGGATGACTGCTCGCCCGGTTGCATTATGATCAGGATGGATGCTTAATTCTGGGTCAAATGTAATGACAAGGTCTGGCTGTTCCTTCTCAATGAGATCCCGTAATGTATTAGCGAGAAATTCCGTTTGTTCAAATTCTAACGTTTTATCGCGAAATCCGAGATGATGCAAGCGATCGACACCCATAATACGGCAGGCATCTTCAAGCTCTTCCTTGCGTATTCTTGCAACGTCTCGCGGTTTGCCATTGGTGGTGTTCCGAAGTTTCTGCCCATCTCGCCAGCGGTGAGAGAAGCACAAGTAATGGTTGCTTGATACGTGTTTTTATAAAGCTGAACCGTTCCTGCAGCCGAAAATGTCTCATCGTCTGGATGGGGGAAGATAAGTAAGAGGTGCGTAAACTTTTTCACAGCAATCGTTCTCCTTTATTGGAAGGGTGTGTCACTAAGTTGTAAAGCAATCTGCATTTTTCCTTCAGGGTCAAACCCATACAATAATAATGTACCTTCGCCGTCTTCATCCTTTTTTGTCAATCCGTCAGCATAAATCCAGCCGTCTTCGGTTTTAAGTCCAACTCGAAATGGACCTTCACCAGTAATTTTTCCTTCCAATAGTTGTACACGGGAGTTTCGTATATAACCGGATGCACTATGCCCGTGTCTGTAGGCCGCATAAGCACCACTCGTCATTTCAAAATGGATATAGCACGGTTTATTATAAAAAGATGAAATTTTAGCTTGGACGCGCTCGATATCAATGTCAATCATCGTGTCACCCTTTCTATTTCTTACTAATAGTGTAGCGGTTTTCATCGGAATTGAAAATGAAAGTGCATGAGTGCTACACCCTTAACATATAGTGTATCCACGACGAATAGATAGTAGGTGGTTTGATTGGCAATTCGACCTGAACGATTAGAGGCTGGAGACACGGTAGGGGTTGTTTCTGTAGGAAGCCCTTTAAGTAGAGAAGTTATTGATGAGCGCATCGCATACTTGGAGAGTTTAGGGCTTCGAGTCATTATAGGAGAACATACTTATGAAGAGAATGGGTTTCTTGCAGGGGACGATGAGTCTCGTGCTGAAGATTTCATGAATATGGTCGTAAATAATGAAGTGAAGATGATCCTCCCGGTTCGAGGTGGGTGGTGTCATCGGAATGCTCAAGTATTTGGACTACAATTTGATTCAAGGGAATCCAAAAATTGTAACTGGATATAGTGATGTTACGATTCTACTTAATGCTTTATACGAGTTCGCAAATGTAGAATCCCTACACTCGCTGATGCTCATTGACTTTAAACTGTCCACACCGGCGTTTAATTTTGACCGGTTTTTCACAGCCGTGTCTGAAGTAAATGAACCGTTTCGAGTTGAGAATCCACCTGCGTCTTCAATGAGGTCTCTCGTGCCAGGCATCGCGTCAGGAGACATCATCGGAGGCAATTTAACCTCGCTTCTTGGCGGGTTAGGTACGCCTTATGAGTGGGATGCGCGGGGAAGATTCTCTTCATTGAAGAAATAAACGATTCAACTGGGCGTGTTTACCGGGGGCTTCAACAGTTAGAAGAAGCTGGGAAGCTAGATGAATGTGAAGGGTTTTTAATCGGAAGGTGTAGTCGCTGCTATCCGTCCTATGAGGTGTCTTTTAATCAATTAATTGAATCATTCTTCACTCCAATCGGAAAACCGACAATAACTAACATCATGTCAGGACATGGCACGTATAAAACGACAATTCCGATTGGTGCCAAAGTGACAATGAATGCCGATACGCTTACAATAGAAACAACACGGGCGCTTGTTACGAACGACTGAACTGAAATTTTCTTTTACAGCTACTTGATCTTGGGAAAGCCACGTGCTATACTCAGAATGTCGAAAGTGATTGAATGTACGGTGTATTTATTTTTTCGGCCTCTGCTATACAGTTTAGGACGCAAAAAGGTACCACCATCTTTTCAATTATTTTTACTCATTTTTTTGTTCAAGAAGGAAGACCTTTTTGAACCGCCTAATCAAAGGAGGCCACAAGCATGACTGGTAAAGTAAAATGGTTTAACGCTGAAAAAGGTTTCGGTTTCATCGAGCGTGAAGACGGAGACGACGTATTCGTACACTTCTCTGCGATCCAAGCTGAAGGTTTCAAGACTCTTGAAGAAGGTCAAGACGTTGAATTTGAAATCGTTGAAGGCGACCGCGGACCACAAGCTGCTAACGTAGTAGGTCTTTAAGAAGAACTGAATACTCAGGAATAGAGGGGTATATTCCATATGGAATATACTCCTTTCTATTGTGCAAAAGTGAGCTAGACTTAGGTTTAGTGAAATGATCGTGATTAGGTTCGTTCCGTTTTGGAATTGGAAGTCTTCGAGCGCTTTTGCATCATACATTCCTAATGAAGTAAATAGAGAAAAGAGATGTAAAGGAGCATTTTTTGAATGAAGTTTAATGAACTAGATTTGCCTCTGGAGTTACTCGAGAGCATTGAAAAAATGGGTTTCGAAGAAGCCACACCAATTCAGGAAAAAGTACTACCTGTAGCAAGAGAAGGTCACGACGTAATCGGTCAAGCTCAAACAGGAACAGGTAAAACGACAGCATTCGGTCTTCCGATGCTTGAAAAAATTGATACAGATAATCCAAACGTACAAGCACTCGTACTTGCACCAACTCGTGAACTTGCTGTTCAAGTAGCAGACGAGCTGACCCGTTTGGGACGTAATAAGAAAGTAAAAACCGTTGCGGTTTATGGCGGTGCAGATATAGGGAAACAAATTCGTGAATTGAAGTCACGACCGCAAATTGTCGTGGCGACACCGGGTCGTTATATGGACCATACACGAAGAAAAACAATTCGCCCGGCATCGATTGAAACGATTGTTCTCGATGAAGCGGATGAAATGCTTAGCATGGGTTTTGTAGAGGATATTGAAACGATCCTAGAAGAAGTTCCAGATGAGCGTCAAACATTATTGTTCTCTGCAACAATGCCGACAAGACTTCGCAAGGTAGCCGATCGTTTCATGCGTGATCCGCAAACTGTATCGGTTAAAGCGAAAACGATGACGGTTTCAAACATTGAGCAGTATGCGATTAAAGTACCAGAGAAGCATAAGCTGTTGGCGCTTAGCCGACTGATTGAATTAGAAGACCCAGAGCTTGCGATCATCTTTGGACGCACGAAGCGTAGAGTTGATGAATTGTCAGAAGCGCTTGAGCAACAAGGGGTTTGCTGCTGCGGGAATTCACGGTGACTTAAAAACAAGCACAACGTACGAATGTGCTTAGAAGATTTAAACAAGGAGCGGTCAAGTTCCTCGTTGCGACTGATGTTGCTGCAAGAGGTATTGATGTGAGCGGCGTTACTCACGTATTTAACTTTGATATTCCACAAGAAGCGGAAAGTTACGTACACCGTATCGGTAGAACGGGTAGAGCTGGTCAATCTGGAAAAGCCTTCACGTTTGCTGCGCCAGTTGAAATGAGTCATCTTGAAATGATTCAGCGAGAAACGAAAGGCAAGATTCGTCTTATGGACGTTCCTTCCAAAGAGCAGGCGTCTCATATTCGCCAGCAAAGACTTGCTGAAGAGCTTGTTTCAATCATCGAGAAGAAAGAATACGAAGGCCTTGAGTCTACGGCTTCGGAACTCCTAGAGCAGCATGATCCAGTAACGGTTGTTGCTGCAGCACTTGCCTCATTACAAAATGAGACAAAGGAACCGATGAAGACGCTGACAGGTGAGCGTCCAGTTGTTCAGAAAAAACGTGGGAAGCCAGCACCTTCAAAAGGTAAAGGCGGAGGCAGATTTAACGGCCCTCGCGGTAGTGGACAAAAGAATCGAGGCGGCGGTGGCGGCGGCCAGCGAAGAAGCAGCGTGGCAATAGCAGCCAATTTAAACGTGGAAGCGGAAGACATCGTTAACCACTTATACTCATAGCCCTACTGTCGTCAAAGAGACGGTAGGGCTATTTTTCGTTACTCTGCTCAATGGTTTGTTTTGTCACATTGAACCGTTGTTTGTCTGAAGATTAAAGAAAGGGGAAGGATTTTGCAATTGGCTCCTCGAATTACATCGTTAGAAACATCAAGGGAGGAACTCGTGTGGCAGCTATTCTAGAACATCAATCGAAAGCGAAAAATCAAAAGCCCATTCTCATCCAAACAGCGACTGTTGAATATGCTGAACAAATTACCGACTTTCTGCGAGGAATATTTAAAGAAGCTCCGTATTTGCTCACAGCTGAAGATGAGTTTACAAATTCATACACCGATCAAGAACGTTTCTTAGATCGACTTTACAATCAGAAAAATGCCTTAGCGCTCGTCGCAATTCATAATGATCGAGTAATTGGTTTTTTGGACTTTCATGGTGGGAACAATAAGCGCAATCAGCACGACGGTACACTCGGAATGAGTGTGCATAAAGATTGGCGCAATCAAGGTGTCGGTGATGAGTTGCTCAAAATGTTAAAACAATGGGCAGCAAAGCATTTGACCATCGAGAAAATTAGTCTAGAAGTATTCTCTCGAAATATAGGAGCGATCCACCTGTATATTAAACACGGATTTAATCAAGAAGGTCGCAAAGTTAATGCAATTAAAATGCCTGATGGGTCGTATTCAGATCTCATTATCATGGGATATGCAACCGTTAAATAGGTGACACGAGCTTATGAAGATCGACGTGATGTGCGTTGACCTTCATAAGCATAAGGCTAGCTTGGTTCTTTGATTTTGTACATGCTACTCTGACTTCGTAGAAAGAGATAAATGCCGGTGATGATTAGAATCCCCCCGATCAGCTCAACGGTAGTGAACATTTCGCCGAGGAAAATGGCGGCAAGTGTCGATGCACCAATGGGCTCACCGAGTGTGCTAATGGACACAGTCGTTGTGTTTACGTAGTTTAGTAACAAATTGTAGATTAAATGGGCACCTGTAGGAAAGATGGCGAGCAATAAAAAGATGAGCCAATCATGACTCGTATATCCGGTAAACGAAATATTTTGTACAAGGTTAAAACCAACCATAAACAGTGCGGCAAACATGAAGACGATAAAGCTGTAAACCCAGTGATTTACGGATTTTACCGTTCGTTGTCCGATAAGTAAATACAAAACGACCGAAAACACACTTAAGAAAGATAACAAGTTTCCGTACATCACACCAGGTCCGAGGTTTACATTGCCACCTGCGACAATGATGACGCCGATAAAGGCGATACTTAATGTAACGATCGTCGATTTATGGATCCGTTCTTTAAAGAATAAGAGGCCACCAATAAGGGCAATTGCAGGCTGTAAACATAAGATGAGTGTTGAACTAGCTACGGTCGTATGATTCAATGATTCAAACCATAAACCAAAGTGACCTGCAAGGAACAGGCCGGCAAATGATAATCTCAACCAGTCCATGCCCGATATTTTTGTGAAACTGTGCCGCTCTTTGAAGACGAACGGGATAATGAGCATGCTACCGAGAAGCATCCGATACATTACCATCACGGTAGAAGGCGCATCAGAAAGCCGTACAAAAATAGCTGACAATGAAATACAAATAATTGTGAACAACAGCAACACATTAATCGTTTTTGCACTCATCGTATCACCTGGAATCTTGAATTTTTAGAGTATAATTGATATATTACATATTAATATATGTGCTGTAAAGGTGGTCATATGAAAAAAATCGAACGAAGCTCGATGCGTTTGCATGCGTATGAAATGATTAAAAAGGCAATTATCACTGGAGAATTGGCACCTGAAAGGCGTGTTCGTGACGCAGAGCTCTCAGAATTACTCGGCATAAGTCGCACCCCTGTGAGGGAAGCGATATTGCGCTTAGAAGATGAAGCTTTTATTGTAAGCAAGCCAAATAGTTACACAATGGTTGCACCGATTGACCTTGAAGAAGTGAGGGAAGCCTATACGATCGTTGCATCATTAGAAGCGTTAGCTGTTCGAGAAACAGTGAAGCATTGCAACCAAACAGACATCAAAATGCTTGTTGATTTAAATGCTGAGTATGAGCGAGCACTTCAGCGTAAACAATCCATCGAAGCGCTGGAAGCTGACTTGGCATTTCACAACGAGATTGTGCACCTTGCAAAAAACGACACATTAATTAAGATTTTAACTCCGCTAAGAGATAAAATTGTACGGGTTGAGTACCATTATTTTAATGATCATTCACCAAAAGAAAAGTCGTATCAAGAGCACGAACGAATGATTGAAGCGATGCGACAAAAGAATGAATCGGTAGCTGTTAAGCAAATTCAAGAAAACTGGATGAATAGTTTAGAGCACTTGCTAAAGAATTATAAATAAACATGTACAAGGCTAGGCGCAGATCCGCTTTTAAATGAAATCTGCGTCTTTTTGTTGCTTTTTTGATTATGTACGATTATGATATATATAATTAGATAATTAACTAATTAAATAAGGCGGAGTTGCAAAGTGAACCCAACAGCAGTTTTTAAAGCTTTGGCAGACGATACGAGACGGCAAATGATCGAAATGTTAAGAGAACGTAATCATTCTGCTGGAGAATTCGCAGCCGTATTTAACATGTCCAAACCAAGCATTACAAACCACTTAAACATTCTTCATGGAGCCAATCTCGTCTATCGGGAGAAAAAGGGGCAGTATGTCATCTATTCCTTGAATATGACGTTGTTGCAAGAAGCAATGCTTTGGTTACAAAAAATGAGTAAAGGGGATGAACAATGAATACAACGTGGAGCTTTTTATGGCTAGCAAGTTCAGTCATAATCATGACGGTCGTCGTTCTATTTGGGGAAAGTGTACAGCATGTCGGTATTATGTTTACTGGTGAGCCTGTTTGGATTCATCAGTTCGGTATTGCAGTCATTTTTCCAACAATCATTGCGGTTTTAAGTGTTCTAAATATTATTATAAGAAAGCAAATAAAAGGGAAGCATGAGAAAATGTTTACGCATATTCTCAACCAAATCGCATTTTTTATAGTAGGTGTTCAAGTCGTCATCACGTTATTTGCCTATGCCATCATCACAAGTCCAGTTGCGATCATAGGGGTTCTTGTTGCTTGGCTGTATATGATGATCGGAAACCTACTTCCGATTCTCGATCGTGATTATTCTTGGCCAAAGAGAGCCTCGATAATCAAAGAACGAGATGTTCGCGTGATCAGTCGCAAGGTAGGGATTGTTTTCGTTGGAGCGGCACTCTTTTTATTGCCAATATTGTTCGTTCCTGTAGATTATCAAGCCATTTATTTGAGTCTCGTTTTGACAGGAAGTGGCATCGTTAAGGTGTTTATCGTAGTAGCTGAGCAAAAACGTTTTCTCATAAAATAACGAATAATGAATGAGTTTTAAAATTAGAATCGTTAATATAATGAATAAAAGTGAGTTTATAATACAATTAAAGTCAAGATAATTTACAAAGTGAGAATATGCAAAAATGATTAGATAATTAGTTGAATTCGCTATATTAAAGTGGCAGGTACAAATGATTGACTTTCGACTCAAGTTCGGGCAATATATGCTTGGGTCGACGTTTTAATGTGCATAACAGATGACGAAAATTCGCGTATTTAGTTTTAAGTTAAACAGACGTTTACCATACAATTTCACGCATAAATAGAGTACTATCTGTGTACATTAATTGTCGAGCTAATCCAACATAGACGTACAGAAAAGGGGTAAAGCACGATGAAGAAATGGTTAGTAGCAAGCAGCTTTCTTTTGTTACTCACAGCTTGTGGTACCGATGATGAAGGTACAGCTGATGAGCCACAAGATGACAGTGATCAAGACACTGTAGAAGAAACAGAAGACATGGACGATGACGAAGGCGATGATGACGAAGGCAGCACAGTCTTAGATGAGAATGACGAGGGTGTAACGGTTCTTGCTGAAGATCTAGAAACACCTTGGAACATCGAAGAAAATGACGGTACTTTCTACATCACTGAAAGAAGCACTGGTGAAATCGTTCACGTCACTGAAGATTCTCAGGAAAGCTACCCTGTTGAATTCAGCGATGAGCTATATACAGAGATTGAAGCTGGTCTCATGGGTATGGCACTAGCACCAGACTTTGACGAAACAAATGAAGCATTCATCTATTACACGTATGGTGATGAAGATGAGGCTTTCAACAAAGTTGCTCGCGTCGCTTTTGATGAAGAAGAAGGCGTATGGACTGAAGAAGACGTACTACTTGACGAGATCCCTGGATTCAGGATCCACAGTGGTGGCCGTATCGCTATTGGCCCAGACGATCTTCTTTACGTAGGTGTTGGAGACGTCGATGAGATTCACGGTCAAGAAGGCGATACTGAAGGCGCGATGATTGCTCAAGACGAAGACAGCTATGCTGGTTCAATTCTTCGTATGAACTTGATGGTTCAGTACCAGAAGGCAACCTTGAAGAAGATTCTCACGTGTATACGTACGGTCACCGTAACCCACAAGGTCTAACTTGGGGCGAAGATGGCACGATGTATGCGACTGAACATGGACCAACAGGTCACGATGAGTTAAACATCATTGAAGGTGGAAACAACTACGGTTGGCCAGTAATCTGGGGTGACGGTGAAGAAGAAGGCATGGAATCACCACTCGCTCACGCTGGTAAAAACACTTGGCACCATCTGGTGTAGATTATCTTGATGGGAACTTGTACTTTACTGCACTTGCAGGTTTAGGTGTTAACGAATACAACATTGAAACAGGTGAGATCACGCAAATCGTATCAGGCTTTGATCGTGTACGTGACGTAATGATTACAGATGATTCAATGTACCTCCTTACTCACAACACGGATGGTCGCGCAAGCGGACATGATAACGATGACCGTCTCGTACAACTTAATCTTGACGATGTTCTTGCAGGAAACTTCCAAAACGAAGATGCTGATTTGAAGAACGATGAAGATGTAGAATCAGGTGCTGAGCACGAAGAAGAGTTGCACGATGAAGATTCTGAAGAAGATGCAGATGAAGATTCTGAAGAAGACGAAGAAGACGCTGAATAATTACTAAAAGTTGTTCCACGAGGATTAATCCCCGTGGAACAACTTTTTTTATGTACTATTGAAACTTCCTTATTCCCGCGCTTTATATCCATTATTGAAGCAGAATTGCCGCTGTATAAATCGTCTGTATAGTTCATTATTGCTCATCTCCCAAAATAAAATAAAAAAACACTTGAAAGTCAAAGATAGTCAAACTATAATAGAAGTATGGAAAGGTTAAATATAGTCAAAGTCAATATTTGCTTACCGATATATACAAAGGAGAGTGAAGGATAATGATGAAATGTGATCACTGTCAAACGAATCAAGCGCGTGTACAATTGCGCATGAACATTAATGGAAATCAACGAAAAATGAGTCTTTGCCAATCTTGTTATCAAGATTTGCGAAACCAGATGCATCAACCTTCAGGGCAAGGTGCCTCTCCAATGAATTTCATGAATGGTGATACGACTAACCACCACGTTCGTTCTGAAACAACAGACGAGAAACAAGGTGGCGGTTTATTAGATGAATTAGGGAAAAATCTCACCACGGACGCTTCAAATGGGCAGATTGATCCTGTAATTGGCCGAGATTATGAGGTCGAGCGAGTCATTGAAACATTAAATCGGAGAAATAAAAACAACCCAGTACTCATTGGTGAACCTGGCGTAGGGAAAACAGCGATTGCGGAAGGTCTAGCCCTTCGAATCGTTAACGAAGATGTTCCGAAAAAGCTAAAAAACAAACAGATCTATCTATTGGATGTAACATCGCTTGTGGCTGGAACAGGCGTCCGTGGACAATTTGAAGAACGGATGAAACAGCTTATTCAAGAAATGAAAAATCGAGATGACGTCATTTTGTTCATTGACGAGATCCATCAAATCGTTGGAGCAGGTTCTGCAGAAGGTTCTTCAGATGCAGGGAACATCCTTAAGCCAGCGCTCGCTCGCGGTGAAATGCAGTTAATTGGCGCTACGACACTTAATGAATACCGCAAAATTGAAAAGGATGCTGCACTTGAACGACGTTTTCAGCCGGTGATGGTTGATGAGCCAACAAGAGAAGACAGCTTGAAAATTCTAAACGGGTTAAAGCCTTATTATGAAAAATACCATGAAGTCACGTATTCGCCGGAGGCAATTGAAGCTACTGTCATGTTGTCTGATCGCTACATTCAAGATCGTTTTCTGCCAGACAAAGCGATTGACTTGATGGATGAGTCTGGTGCGAAGATGAACCTAAAAACATCTGAGTTAAGCACAGACGATATTACCGAGCGTCTCGAAGAAATTCGTAAAGAAAAAGAGCAAGCAACTGCGGATGAGAATTATGAGCGTGCAGCAGAGCTTCGCACTGAAGAATTGCAGCTGATTGATAAGCAACAATCAAAAGCTGAGGATATTAGGCAACAAGCAGTTGTTGATATCGAAGACATTCAACAGCTTATTGAAGCAAAAACTGGCATCCCTGTACGTCGCTTGCAAGCGGATGAACAGCAGAAGATGAGAGATTTGCCGGACAGGCTAAACGCAAATGTTATCGGGCAAGATCAAGCAGTTAGCAAAGTATCTAAAGCGATTCGTCGAAACCGAGCCGGTTTACGACGAGGCACACGTCCAATTGGTTCATTCTTATTTGCGGGACCGACAGGTGTCGGTAAAACCGAGCTGACGAAACAAATTGCTGTCGAGTTGTTTGGAGAAAAAGATGCGATGATTCGCTTTGATATGAGTGAATACATGGAGAAGCATGCCGCATCTAAACTCATCGGTTCGCCACCTGGCTATGTCGGTTATGAGGAAGCTGGACAGCTGACAGAGCGCGTGCGGAGAAAGCCATACAGCATTATCCTCTTAGAGAGATTGAGAAGGCCCATCCAGACATTCAGCACATGTTCCTTCAAATCATGGAAGATGGTCGTCTTACCGATTCCAAGGGAAGAACCGTTAGTTTTAAAGATACGGTCATTATTATGACGACAAATGCAGGTACCGGCGTAAAAACAACGACGGTAGGCTTTGGTGCAGATGATGTGAAAGGCGATGAACAGTTAATCAACGGCCTAAAAGATTATTTTAAACCGGAGTTCTTAAACCGCTTTGATGCGATTGTTCAATTTAACGATCTTCAGAAGAAAGATCTCGTTTCAATTGTAGATTTGATGCTTGAAGATGTTATTGAGTCCGCAAGCGAACAAGGGATTCGTATAGAGGTTATGGAAGAGGCAAAAGAAAAAATCGTTAATATCGGCTACGATCCGGCGTTTGGTGCAAGACCTCTTCGAAGAGTGATTGAGGAATATGTCGAAGACGGTATTGCCGACTTGATGTTAAACACAGAAGATTACAGCCAACTTGTCGTCATGATGGAAGATGATAGGGTCGTTGTGAAGACTAAATAATGGAAAAGACTTGAGAACATCTGCATGTTCTCAAGTCTTTTTTTTCTCATTTATATTCCGCTATCCTCCTGTTACTGTTACACTAAGGAAAGTAGTCCTAAAGGGTAGGAGTGGAAGGAATGACAAACATTAAAATTGTGACAGACTCAACAACGGATCTTCCTAAAGAGATCATTGATGAGCTTGAGATTACGGTTGTGCCTTTAACCATTCATATTGATGACCAAACCTTTGTTGACGGGGTAGATTTAAGTCCAGAGGATTTTTTGCCGATGATGGCAAAAGCAGATCAGTTACCAAAAACCTCACAGCCGTCCATCGGTGAATTTATAAACAAATACGAAGAACTAGCCGCAGACGGCAGTCAAATCTTGTCGATTCATATGACATCAGGCATGAGTGGGACGTACCGGGCAGCGAGCATGGCTGCCGAACAGGCAAATGCTGATGTAAAGGTCGTGGATTCGACGTATATTGCAAGTGCACTCGGGTTTCAAGTTGTTGAGGCAGCGAAGCTTGCTAAAGAAGGTAAACCAATGCAACAAATTGTTGCTAGAATTGAAGAGATTAGAAACAACTCAAAATTATTCGTTGTTGTAAGCACTCTTGAGAATCTTTTAAAAGGCGGAAGAATTGGAAGAGGGAAAGCGTGGATTGGCTCTCTCTTGAAATTAAAACCTATCGCTGCATTAGAAGACGGGGTGTATACGCCAGTGACGAAGGCTAGAACGCAAGCGCAAGTTGTACAAACGTTACTCTCTCATTTCAACAAAGATACCGAAGGCAAAAAGGTAAAAGGCGTTAGCATCTCACATGCAAACGGTCTGGAACTCGCCCATAAACTACGCGATAAATTAAAAGAGCATTCCGTTTCGATTCAGACGACAACTCCAGTCATCAGTACACACACTGGAGAAGGTGCGATTGGTTTTACGTATTATACGGAATCCTAAGACGGATATTATAAGCCCGCTGTCAATTTGACAGCGGGCTTATTTTTTATGCTTCTGCTGAGTGCGGTGGCTTCTTTTTTGATCTGATAAACCATTGAAAAAGCAAGATGGCTAAGAGAATCGTGACAGCAATTGCGTCTGTTATAAGCGCTGGATGTAAAAATAGTAACGATCCACCTGCCATGAGAATTTGAAACACAATATTTAGACGCCCAAAGATATAACCTTCTGCTGCAATTCCAAGCATAACCACTCCGATAATGGATGTAATAATGACCCCGAATGATTCCATAAATGTCGTACCGATCATGAGGATTTCATTGTTATACACAAACATGAACGGAACGATAAACCTGCAATTGCGAGTTTCATTGCCATAAATCCGGTCCGCATCGGACTGCCTCCAGAAAGTCCGGCGGCTGCAAATGCGGCAAGGGCAACTGGTGGTGTAATGTTTGCAAAAATTCCAAAGTAGAACACGAACATGTGAGCAACAATTGGAGGAATCCCTAGTTGTACGAGTGCTGGAGCTGCCATCGTTGCGGTAATAATATACGCAGGTATACTTGGCATCCCCATCCCTAACACAATACATGCGACCATTGTGAAAAGGAGTGTTAAGAATAGGCTTTCCCCGCCTATAGATACAATGGCATTGGCAAGGTTTAAACCGAACCCAGTAATTGTAGCAATTCCTACAATAATTCCTACCGTAGCACAAGCGATCGCAACGGATACTGTGGTGCGTGCCCCGTTTTCGAGCGCATCAATAAAGTCTTTTACACTCATGCGCGTCGATTTTCTAAAGAAGCTCACAATAATTGTGACGATAATCGTCCACGCCGCTGAGAAGATAACCGTTGTTCCGCTAAAGAAGAGCATGTAGATTAAAAAGACAATCGGCAGTAAGAGATGACCGCGCTCTTTTAGCACGTCGATGACGCGCGGCAGTTCACTTCGA
This sequence comes from Geomicrobium sp. JCM 19037, assembly GCF_000698105.1. Classification (NCBI taxonomy): domain Bacteria; kingdom Bacillati; phylum Bacillota; class Bacilli; order Caryophanales; genus Geomicrobium; species Geomicrobium sp. JCM 19037. The sequence continues at coordinate 47,632 of NZ_BAWZ01000013.1, forward strand.
GGAATTCCTGATAAATTCAGCTTCGTTGCCCGAATGTGAACTTGTGTGAGAATGCCGATATAAAAAAGTAGTGCTGGTAATATGGCAATCAATACGATATCGGTGTACGGTACACCAAGGGTTTCGGCCATAATAAAGGCAGCAGCCCCCATAACCGGAGGAAGAATTTGCCCGCCGACCGATGCGGAAGACTCGACTGCACCTGCAAAGTTCTTGTTATAGCCGATCTTCTTCATAAGGGGAATGGTGAATGCCCCGGTTGTAACGACGTTTGCAATCGCCGAGCCGTTAATGCTACCTAAAAACCCACTCGCAACGACAGAAACTTTTGCCGGGCCTCCTTTTGCGTGCCCAGTAAGTGCGAGTGCCAAGTCGTTAAATAGCTGTCCCATGCCTGTCTTGGCTAGAAATGCGCCGAACAAGATGAACAGCACAATATAAGTAGCAGAAACCCCAATTGCTGTTCCGAGTATGCCCTCGGTCGTCGTAAACAGCTGATTGGAAATCGCGTCCCAATCATACCCTCTATGTCTGAATATCCCTGGTAAATCTCTACCGAACAATGCGTACAGGACAAATAGAAAGGCAAGAATAGGCAATGCCCAGCCGGTAACGCGTCGGCCAGCTTCAAAGACGAGTACGATTAACAGTGTCCCAAAGATCACATCTGGCGTTGTTGGAAGCCCGCCCCTTGTTACAATTTCGGTGTAGTTCACAAATAAATAAATGGTCGATGGAAATGACAAGAGTGCGAGCAACAAATCATACCACGGTAAGCTTTGCCGACTTGCTTTTTTTGTTGCTGGAAATAACAAAAAGATGAGTACGAGCACCGCTGAAACGTGTAGGGCACGGTGGACAAGTACGTATACAGGTGGGCCTGTAAAAGCTGTAATAAGGTGATAGAGAGAGAAAGATACAGCAATAATGGTTACGATTAAGACGAGCCATTTATTCTTAAAACTTCGAAATCTTGATTCACTATCGTACTTTTCGAGAATTTCTTGTTGCTGATCGTCAAGTGGTTGTTCTTTAAAAGTGCTTGTCAATCGTACGTCACCTCGTTCCTTTAGCTTCGATTGCCATTTCAATCGGTTCATGATGAGGAAGGTCCGCCCAGTGAACAATGGACGAACCGTTTTTGTGCAAAGCAAATTGCGCATCGTGAGAATGGTACCAATTGTATGTTTCGTACGTATCCTCCTCATTATGGGTTGTCACGATATATCCGTCTTCAACACGCGTATCACCACGACCGTATGCAGCCGTGCCTGCACCGTACGATTGAAAACGTGATTCGATTAATGAGAAGGAGCCATCCGTTTTTATGAGCAATGTTTCTTCCCATGGGGTTTTCTCTACGGAATGAATCCAACGTAACGTGAATTCGTCTCCAGGTTGAACGGGAATTTCCATAAACACCTCATCGGTACGCGGGTGATATAAAGTGAGGGTACTATTATTTGTGAAAAGAAACATACCGACCCCACTAAAAAGTACAACGACCAACGAGACGATGATAAGAGGACGTTTGACGTTAATCGAGCAAACCTTCTTCTTGGAAGTATCGTTCTGCACCTGGATGTAATGGGATATTAACCCCTTCTTGGAAGTTTTCAATCTCAATATCTTGAGCTGCATCATGAGAACTTTGAATTTGTTCTAAATTTTCGTAAAAAAGTTGTGTCAATTCATAAACTTCATCTTCTGAAAGTTCAGGGTTAGGAATAAGTAAGTTCGTAATTGAAGGTGTTTGGATGTCTTCTTCGTTATCATACGTACCTGCTGGCACAGTATCTTCAATAAAGAATGGGTAGTTGTCTTGAAGGTAAGTCATGGCGTCATCTTCAATTGGAACGACGGTAACGTCATGGGTACTTGCAAGATCCATCGCTGCAGAGTTTGGCACACCGCTTGTGACGAAAGCAGCGTCAAGCATTCCATTACGCATTTGATCAATGGCTTCACCGTAAGGCAAGTAATCCGCAGAAATGTCATCATACGTCATGTCATGTGCTTCAAACATCATTCGCGCATTTAATTCCACACCGGAGTTTGCATCGCCAACAGCGACTCGTTGACCTTCAAGGTCAGCAAACGTATCAATGCCAGAATCTGTCGTCGTGATGACTTGTACAACATTCGGGTACAAACCAGCGATGGCGACGAGGTTGTCTTGTGGATCTTCACCATCGTAGGCCCCAAATCCCTCATAAGCCTGTTCTACGGTGTCGGCCATTACGATTGCTAATTCCGCTTGATCACTTTGCAATAAGTTAACATTTTCAACAGAAGCTCCAGTTGCTTGAACGGAAACATCGTGCCCCGCGTTTCATAAACACTTGCCATTGCTCCAGCAATTGGATAGTAAACACCAGATGTCCCGCCGGCTGCTATGGTTACGAATAGGTCGTCCACTTCTCCGCCAGCAGAATCATCGCCATTCCCGCAAGCGCTTACAATTAGCGCCGCACTAGCAAGTACAAAAGTTGATGCATATTTCTTAAACATATGAACCCCTCCTCCTAGTATAATATTCACAATATAATATATTCAAACAATAATCAATATGAATAAATCGTGTAGAGAAAAAGAGTAAAATGACCAGTTGGCCATTTTACTCTATCGGTTATTTTGAAAAGTCGTCAGTAATTGCCCCTTTGGAAGCAGAGGAAACGAGCGCAGCGTATTTGGCGAGTACACCTGTTTTGTAGCGAAGTTCTGGTGCTTTCCAATTCCTTCTTCTCGTTTCTAGTTCTTTTTCATCCACTTCCATTTGCAAAAGGTATTCATCACTATCAATCGTGATTGTGTCACCGTTTTCTAGTAGCCCGATCGGCCACCGACTTGCGCTTCAGGTGCCACATGACCAATCACAAAGCCGTGGGAACCACCGGAGAAACGGCCATCGGTAAGGAGAGCGACTTTCCCACCAAGTCCTTTCCCAACAAGCATAGCGGTAAGGGAAAGCATTTCAGGCATTCCTGGACCACCTTTTGGACCGACGTAACGAATGACGAGTACATCTCCAGCTTCGATTTCATTGTTCATGACCGCTTCTGTCGCTTTGTCTTCGTTATTAAAGACTTTGGCAGGACCTTGGAAGCGTGTAATGGATTGCCCCGACATTTTCGCAACGGCACCTTCGGGTGCGAGGTTTCCTTTTAATACGACGAGGGGACCGGTTTTCTTCTTCGGATTAGAGAGTGGCATAATGACGTCTTGCCCGTCATGCAGTGCCTCGACTTCGGCTAAGTTTTCTGCCAACGTCTTTCCAGTGACGGTCATGCAGTCTCCGTGCAAGAGACCTGCTTCAAGCAAAAGCTTCATAACCGCAGGAACCCCGCCGACGTTATTCAAATCTTGCATCACGTAGCGACCGCTCGGTTTCAAATCGGCAATGTGAGGGACATTTTGACGGACACGCTCAAAGTCGTCATAATCAAGGTCCACATCGACCGCGTGGGCCATCGCGATGAGATGAAGGAAGGCGTTTGTAGAACCACCGAGTGCCATGACGACTGTGATCGCATTTTCGAACGCTTCTTTCGTCATAATGTCCCGTGGGTAAATGCCTTTTTCTAATAACAAGTTTACCGCTTCGCCGGCGCGTTTTGCTTCGTCTTCTTTCGCTCCTGCTATCGCAGGTGTAGATGAAGAACCAGGCAGGGACATGCCCATCGCTTCAACGGCTGAGGCCATCGTGTTCGCCGTGTACATCCCACCACATGCACCTGCACCTGGCACGCACTGCACTCGACTTCATGCAACTCTTCATCGGTAATCTTGCCGACTTGATGTTGGCCGACCGCTTCAAATGCAGACACAATATCCACGTCTTTACCGTGCAGCTTCCCAGGTTGAATCGTTCCACCGTACACGTATACGGAAGGGACATTAATGCGACCCATCGCCATTAAACAAGCGGGGGTGTTTTTGTCACAGCTGCCAATGGCAACGAGGCCGTCTAGACGCTCTGCATTCATGACCGTTTCAATGGAGTCGGCAATTACCTCACGACTTGGCAGGGAGAAGAACATGCCTCGTGTCCCATGCCAATTCCATCAGATGTTGTAATCGTATTGAAAATGAGCGGAGCACCGCCATTCTCGGCACCACTCTTCGCAGAAATGGCGAGTTTGTCCAAATGTACATTACAAGGAGTGACTTCACTCCATGCGCTTGCTACGCCAATCATCGGCTTTTTGAAGTCTTCATCTTTGAATCCTACCGCTCTTAGCATGGCGCGATTTGGCGCACGATTCGGACTTTCGCTAATAATGCGGGAGCGGATGCGTAAATCTTTGTCTTTACTCATGAGGATACATCCTTTCTACGTCTGTTCATTGGATTTCTTGTTATGTACGCCTTTTCGTTGTTGAAGTTTTCTGAACATGTAACGAAGCATCGACAAACAAGGTTAGTACAATTTTAGCTGAAAAGCTCGAATTTTTGTAGTGCTTTACAGAAGAAAAGAGATGTTGACAGAAAATTAAATTTGTATACAATTATATTATAATACTTCAGCAAGTGAACTGAGGTGGTTGTACACAAAGGAGCATCGGCTGTGAAAAAAACATCTAAGCGTTTATCTGCTGCTGATTATGCTTATGAAGTGTTGAAAGAACGAATTATTGAACTCCAGTATCAACCAGCAGAGCATCTATTGGAAGACCAACTGGCGAAAGATCTAGAGATTAGTAGAACGCCGTTAAGGCAGGCATTGTACCGACTAGAGCTTGAAGGTTTGGTGAATAAACAAGCAAATGGACGGATGATTGTGACCCCTGTTACGCTTGAAGAGGCGAGAGAAGTGTTTGTCGTTCGTGAGATGATGGAAGGTCTCGTCGCAAAGGAAGCATCGGAGCGGATGAGCCAAGATGATCTGTATCGGTTGGAAGATACGATCGAACTCATGAAACGAGCGGTAGAGAGAGCGCGTTCGCAAGATTTCTTAAAACACAGCGAAGAGTTTCATGGAATTATCCAAGAGTGTAGTCATAACGATACGGCCAAACGCTTTCTTCTACAGTTGGAGAATAAAGTGGACCGGTATCGGCGCATCAGCGGGTACAAAAACCCCGCATATGCATTGAACACTCCATTGGAAGAACACATCGAGATACTGCAATTTCTTAAAGAGAAAAGCAGTAAGGAAGTCGAAGATCTCATGCGTGCGCATATTCGAAGAAGTTTGAAGACGATTGAAGAGACGATTGCAACAAATTCATCTTCACATTCATTCTGATGAAAGAGGTGCAGTACGATGAAGGAACAAACAGTGATTCCCGGTTTAGACGGTGTCATCGCAACAGAAACCGATGTATCTTATCTTGATGTAGAACAAGAAGAGATTGTCATTAAAGGCTATGACCTTATTGAGCTATCAGAAAAGCTTACGTATGTTGAACTGGCGTACCTATTGTTTAACGGGAAGTTGCCAACAGACCAAGAGCGGCTGGAGTTTGAAAGCGCTTTAAAAGAGTCGTATGCACTTCCTGACAATTTCTTGAAATTGTATGAGTACTTGCCGAAAGAAACGAATGCAATGGATGCACTTCGTACAGGAATTTCTGCTTTAGCCGGTTTTGAAGAGAAGCTTGAAGACCGCTCCACAAATGCGAACCAGGAGAAGTCACTTCGTCTTCTCGCGAAGATTCCTAATATTGTCGCGAATAGTTACCGCAAGCTAGAAGGAAATGAGCCGGTGGAACCGTTAGAGAATTTGCCATTTAGCAGCAACTTCTTGTATATGATTACCGGAAAAGAGCCGACAAAGCTTGAGGCAGAAGTGTTTGACCAGTCTCTTATGGTGTACAGTGAGCATGAAATGCCGAACTCCACGTTTACAGCTCGGGTGATTGCTTCAACACAAGCCGATATGTATGGGGCGTTTACTGGCGCTGTCGCTTCACTTAAAGGAAGTCTTCACGGCGGAGCAAACGAAGCGGTCATGCACATGTTGCTTGAAGGCAATACGACGGAAGGTTTTGAGAAACTGCTCTATGACAAATTAAAGAATAAAGAACGGATCATGGGATTTGGGCATCGCGTGTATATGAAGAAGATGGACCCGAGAGCGACGCTCATGAAAAAAGCGTTAAAACGACTTGCAAAAGAGCGAGGACGCGAAGATCTCGTTGAGATGTGTCAGCGTGGGGAAGATATTTTGCGTGAGGAAAAAGGGTTATACCCGAATTTGGATTATTACGCAGCACCTGTCTATTATTTGCTTAACATTCCAATTCCTCTCTACACACCCGTGTTTTTTGCAGCACGTGCCGTCGGTTTAGGGGCGCACGTCATTGAGCAACATGACAACAATCGTTTATACCGACCGCGCGTGAAATATACAGGTCCGAGAAACTTACACCCATAATCGTTGAAAGGATGAGTAATCAATGGATATTAAACTAAACGAAAAGCCATTAGTAGATGAAGTATTGTTACAAATTGCAGATTATGCCGTTAACGGAGAGATTTCAAGTGAAGAGGCGATGGACACGGCGAAGCTCGTGCTCATGGACTCTCTCGGATGTGCGTTTCTTTCCCTTCGCTACCCAGAAGCGACGAAGCACCTTGGACCGATCGTTCAAGGAACGCAAGTACCCAATGGGGTTCGCGTGCCAGGAACGCAATTTGAGTTAGACCCAGTTCAAGGCGCGTTCAACATTGGAACGATGGTTCGTTGGCTTGATTACAACGATACGTGGCTAGCAGCGGAGTGGGGACACCCATCGGATAACTTAGGTGCGATTCTTTCTGTTGCGGATTACATTAGCCGCGCGCGAGTGGCAAAAGGCGAAGAGCCACTTACGATGGAGGATGTGCTAATAGCGACAGTGAAAGCGCATGAAATTCAAGGTGTATTGGCACTTGAGAACAGCTTTAACCGTGAAGGGTTGGACCACGTGCTCCTCGTAAAAGTAGCGTCTACCGCTGTCGCTACGGCAATGCTCGGTGGTACAGAAGCACAAGTTGCTGATGCGGTTTCTCAAGCATGGGTCGATAATTCCAGCTTACGTACGTACCGTCATGCACCAAATGCCGGCTCTAGAAAATCATGGCAGCAGGTGATGCGACGAGTCGTGCCGTTCGTTTAGGACTGATGACGATGAAAGGTGAAATGGGTTATGCGAGTGCGCTAACCGCACCAAAATGGGGCTTCCAAGACGTATTGTTTAGCGGCAATTCATTAACGATCGCTCGTCCATTTGGGAGCTATGTGATGGAGAACATTTTGTTTAAAGTATCGTTCCCAGCAGAGTTTCACGCGCAAACGTCTGCTGAAGCCGCAGTACAGCTTCACCCTCAGATCAAAGATCGCATTGATGACATTCAAGAAGTGAAAATCACAACACACGAATCAGCGATCCGGATTATTGATAAAACCGGTCCACTTCATAACCCAGCTGACCGTGACCACTCTTTGCAGTACATTACAGCGATCGGCCTCATTTACGGTGAGCTAACCGCTGATCACTACGAAGATGATGTGGCAGCGAACCCACAAATTGATGCACTTCGTGAGAAGATGTATACTGTCGAAAACGAACAATACAGCAAAGACTATCTTGATCCAGAGAAACGTTCGATCGCAAACGCCGTTCAAGTCATTTTCAAAGACGGATCGAAAACAGAAGACATCGCGATTGAGTATCCGCTCGGTCATCGTCGTCGCCGGGAAGAGAGCATTCCGTTCCTTGAGAGCAAATATAAAGAAACACTTCACACCCGCTTCCCACAAAAGCAAGCGGATGAACTTTTCCAACTGTTCCAAGATCCTTCGTTTGAGAAGCTCGGCGTGCATGAGTTTATGGAGAAATTTACGATATAGGAGTGAATTTTCATGAGTTGGGTTGTGAACAATCATAGTAGTCAACAAGAATTGTCTGAACGGTTCCAGACACTCATCCAACAGGAAAAGATTTTGCAAATGCCAGGCGCTCATGACGGGATGAGTGCGCTCATGGCGAAGAAGACGGGGTTCGAGGCACTTTATCTTTCAGGTGCAGCTTTCACGGCGAGCCAAGGGCTCCCAGACGTGGGCTTCATCTACTCAAATGAAATTGCCGACCGTGCACAAGAGCTCGTTCGCGCAACCGATTTGCCAGTATTGGTTGATATTGATACGGGCTACGGTGGTGTGATTAACGTAGCAAGAGCGGCTAAAGAAATGGTCGAAGCTCGGGTTGCTGCTGTACAAATCGAAGACCAAGCGTTGCCGAAGAAATGTGGACATTTAAACGGCAAGCAACTCGTTAGTGTAGAAGACATGGCAGCCAAAATCAAAACACTAAAAGAAATTGCACCGAGCTTAATCGTCGTCGCTAGAACGGACGCAAAAGCTGTTGAAGGAAAAGAAGAGGCACTCGAACGCATTCGTGCATACGTCGATGCAGGCGCAGATGCCATCTTCCCTGAAGCCCTCGTAAACGAAGAGGACTTCAAATATTACGCGGATCATATTTCGGTACCGTTGCTCGCCAATATGACAGAATTCGGGAAGACGCCCTATTTCACAGCGGACCAGTTCGAAAACCTCGGCTTTTCAATGGTCATCTATCCGGTCACATCGATGCGTGTCGCCGCGAAAGCATACGAACGAGTATTTGCTGAGATTTATGCAAAAGGCACACAAAAGGACCACTTAGACGAGATGCAAACGAGAGCAGATCTGTACGAGACCATTCAATACTACGACTATGAAAGTCTTGACGATCAAATCGCAAAAACCGTCCTTCCTGTCGTCGGGAAGGAACAGCGATAATGTGAGAAAAAGGGGCTGCCTCAAAAGCCTCTAAAGTAAAATCGGAGTACAGATCGCTTATGATCTGTACTCCGATTTTTGTATGTACGTTCTTTCTATATACCGTTTTGGCGAGCAAGTCATTGTGGACCATTCCGACTGATCGGAACGAAAGGAAGTGCCTTCTGCGGGACGAGTCCTCACAGGTTATAGCATGAACGGAAGACATTTATTGGATACAAGAATGTAGAGGTTCCATCGTGATTTCATACGAATGGACCGTTATGACAAAAGTGGGATAACTCCAATCGTGTTTATACCGGGTTGGGGCAGGGCATGGTTCGCAATGTGCGCGCTAGTTTGCTCTTTATAAGTGATCATTTCGTAAAACTTGCACGCAGTTTGGACTACATCGAACCCCTTACGACCGATTTCGGTTCGCGCGAATCGCGCCGACAGCATTTTGGGTTTTCAAATCGGGGTTCGGGGCAGGGCGTGCGACTCAATCTTCATGGCGGTGTGGTGTGGACGAATGCGAGGTGCGGCTTTGGAACTAGATTGCCGTTCATTTTCTTTAAAGGGCTCAATCTGGTTCCATTAACGGATGTTTGGAAGTAGATGCTGGTCGATTGGAATCAGAAAGTGGCAAAACGGTCTCATTTGAGCGAATCTGATTCCAATCGGGGATCTTTGGAACTAGACTGTCCATTCCGCACAGGGATTCGAGTCAACTTAGGCGCTGCAAATGTAGAAAACCCATCATAAAACCGTTGATTGGAATTTTAAATGTTCAACAAGCAAAAGTACGAGTATACGGCTTCCAATTTCCCTATGCTATGTACCGTGCAAGATGTTGGGCTAATATCTTACCATAGAAACTCCTATGGTAAGATTTCTCTTCTTTTCCGCACCTGGGTGTTGCGAACCTTGCCATAGAAACTGAAAATCTCACCATAGAACATACAATGGTAAGATTTTAGTTAAATCGGCTTTCGAAATGGAAGAAATCCTACCATAGCTAGGAGCCACTCCGAGGTTTCCTATGTAAAAGTGCCAAGGCACTAAAAAGCGTAGCAATTTCTACACCTCTCATACACACCACCGACCTATTTCGGTTATCCAAATTTCAAATTATCATCGACATGGTCGTAAGACTGAGGAGCTCATCGGTTTCTTCTCATTAACGAAAACACGGTTTGCGTCTTTTGGCCACCGGTGTCGCCTTATACTCCAGAGAGAAAGCATCCGCCTGCAATGGAAATGAATAACCCACACTGGTTTTAGCTATCCGGAATCCTTTACTTGATTCAAGTTGTGATATTCATTCATAGAAAAAGGGGCTGTGCCCTAGGTTTATTCTAATACTTGAGCGGATAGCCCCTTTTTGTTTTTTCAGAAGTTCCGTTACATCGTATGATTATTAAAGGAAAAGCGGTTTATATTGGAGAATATTGCAGGAGTGGGCTGGCACTATGCACATGCATCGATCTTTACACTGAGGAGGTCGTAAAATGATTCGATTTATCAAACGTGCAACGCCAAGTTTCATAGTGTTGTTAATTGCGTCAGCGATATATATTTGGTTTTGGGACATGAATCGACAAAGCACGATCGCAGATGAACTTCAGGAGACAGAAGAGTCATTCGGCCCGTTTGACGACATACAACTAATTGATATGGATTCAGAGAAGCGTGTACGTAATCAAGAGGAACTGGTCAATTTTCTACAGCAGATTGGTGATGTAGACATCATTCTCACCGATGAACCTAGAGGGGATTATTTATATGAATTTGTGTTTCGAAACGACGAAGATAATATAACTACTCTGTGGACGATCTATGAAAATGGCGTATATTTCATCGCGCATAATAATTATGCAGCGACCGATGCCGATGATAATTTAATCCAGCAAATTGAAAATGCTGATTTTCATTGGGAATAGCGGTTCGACGAGTAAGTTAAATTCCGTTAGTCTCCACTCTCACCGACAATTTCATACGACCAAGATTCGCTGTCTTCAAACTCCTCGTCCAATATGGTGAGAACATCATCTAAATCTTCTTCTAGCGCATTGAACGTTTGATAAGAGATGTAGAACGTTCCTTCACCAGAATCTGGATTTATCCGACCGTATGTAGATACGACTCCCATAGGGTGTTTTTCGTGGAGATGTTCATTTTGCACAGTATCCACTGGGTGTCTCATACCGGGTTGATCGCTATACTCAATAAACAAGTAAGGTTCTGTAATATGATCAGGTAACGGTTCACTCGTTACATTGTACCCAAATAATAATCCAGCAAAGCAGACGACGAGCACGATCGATAGGACTGCTTTTTTATTCATAGCGCTACCCCCGGTAATCTATAGTAGTTAGATTTTTCGTATGAATCGTCCATGGCGACACCCGTTAGGTTATGCGATCAGGAATGAGGTGGAGATTTATCGAATGCGTTTCCTCCAGTATAACGGATGTGTGGAATATGGATGAAAAAATTCCTTTACAAACCGTTCAGGGATTTTTTTGTTGTGTACACCTAGTTTAACATGTCACTGGATTGTGACAAATCGGCTGAACATGAAGCGAACACGTGTGAAACACGGTCCGAGTTACGGAACCTCTTAGCCCGTGAAGTGACTGATGCACTTTTTGAGGTGGCTACCATGAATTGTTATGGTTTTTCTGATATAATAATACAGGTTTGACCCCACCCAGGGGTACAATGACATCACTGCAAGATGTACATTCGGAGGGAAAAACGATGAGTAAAGACTATCGTGTATTGTTGTATTACAAATATGTTGATCTGCCAGATTATGAAACGTATGCAGAGGAACATTTACAGTTTTGTAAAGAGTTAGGGTTGCGAGGTAGAATAATCGTCGCACCTGAAGGTATAAACGGGACCGTATCGGGTACGGTTGAGCAAACGGATGAATATATGGAACGCGTAAAGTCCGATGAACGTTTTCATGATATGTGGTTTAAAATAGACGACGTCGAGGAACATGCATTTAAGAAGATGTTCGTGCGTCCAAAGCAAGAGCTTGTTACGTGGCGTTTAGATGAAGAAATTGAGGTAAGTCCTAATGATAAAACGGGCAAGTATTTAAGTCCGAAAGAATTTCATGATGCGCTTCTTGACGAAGATACGATTGTCATTGATGGGCGTAATGACTATGAATATGAAATTGGTCACTTTCGTAACGCCATTAAACCGGAAGTGAATTCTTCGAGAGAATTTCCGGAGTGGATTGATGAAAACTTGGCCGATCTTAAAGATAAACGTGTCGTCACTTATTGTACTGGCGGGATTCGTTGTGAGAAACTGACTGGCATTCTCATGGAAAAAGGGTTTGAAGACGTGTCACAGCTGCACGGTGGCGTCGTGAACTATAGTCAAGATGAAGAGGTTCAGGGTCGTTTGTTTGACGGAAAGCTGTACGTGTTTGATGAGAGAATTTCTGTCCAAGCCAATCATACCGATGAAGATGTCGTGATTGCGAGCTGTCACCATTGTGGGACAACAGAAGATCGCTATATCAATTGTTCCAACCCTGAATGTAACCGGCAATATGTATGTTGCACAGCGTGTGAAGAAAAAGAACAAGCGGCTTGTTCGAGCGAATGTAAAGAACATCCGCGCAACCGCTGGCCGCAAATTAAAGACACGTATGCAGCGAAAGAAGCTTACTAGGAGGAATCGGTGTGGATGTTTTTGAAGCGATTCAATCGAGAAGAAGCGTAGGGAAAGTTGACCCACATGAACTTGTCGATAAGGAAACGTTAAAGCGAATTCTTGAAGCAGGCACTTGGCACCTTCCCACTATAAAACCGAACCGTGGAAATTCTTCGTGCATACAGGCGAAGGAAGGCGTTCTCTCGGCAAAGTACTTCGCAGCATTGCCCGAGAAAAAATGGACGACGAGCTTTCTGATAAAGATTTGGAGAAGCTTGAGAGCACAGAGAACAAACCGTTCCGTGCACCGATTGTCGTTACGGTTGCCGTGGAGCCGAGCACGAAAGAAAAAGTGATTGAGATTGAAGAGTACGCAGCTGCGCATGCAGCCGCCCAAAACATGTTGCTTGCCGCTCACGCACTCGGGCTAGGAGCGATTTGGCGCTCAGGCAAACCAATGTATCATAAGAAAGTACGTGATTTCTACAACCTCTCTGAAGGCGGCAATATCGTTGGATTTATCTATCTAGGGTTTCCGAAGTCCGACAAAGAAAAGTCAGGCAAGCGTGTCCCTCATGAAGCGAAAACGACGTATATTCATGAAGAAATCGAGCGTATTGAATCGTAATATAGGTAAGCTTAACGAAAGGCGTGGAAGTGCGGATCAACATTGATCCGCACTTCCCGTTTTTTGTCGAAGATAAACTACTTCGTATGTAGAAATAAATAAATTGACAGCCGTTCACCGTGTAGGATAGCATTAAAACTGAGCGGTTTTCATAAAACCGATAAGTCAGCACATGAATGAGTGAGATAAGATGAAAGATAAAATCATTAAAGAATCACTTCATCGGTTTTCAATAGACGGATACTACAACACCTCGATGCAATCCATTGCTGAGAATTGTGGAATATCAAAGGCATCACTGTACAAGTACTTTGCATCGAAAGAAGATCTGCTCCTTCAGGCGTTTGAATACAACTTGGAGCAAATGTTACTAAGAGCAACAACGCTACAAGTTGATCCACAAAAATCACCGCGAGAACAGCTTATCGAAAAAATTGTTTCTGAATTAGAGTCGACGAAAGAGCATCGCCCGTTCATGCACCTCGTTTTGCGGACGGCACCGCCGAAGAAAAATGCTGAGCTTATGTCGATGTTCAAACGGACCCGTGCGCTTCTGATGAATTGGCATTATGACAGTTTAGAACAGATGTATAAAGGAAGTTATCGTGGAAACTTATGGGACCTTGTTGTCATGTTTCAAGGGACATTACGAGAGTACACAAGTCTAATGGTTGATGAACATAAATCCTTAAACTCACATGACGTTGCACATAAAGTCGTCGAGTTTGTTGAGGCGGCTGCACCTGTGCAGTTTACCAATCAAGCATTGCTCTCTGAAGAGATGATGAATGATTACGCAACGTATCGATTCGATGAAGACTTTGAAGGCATTGAAGCACATAAACGTACGTTATGTTGGCACATCCAAGACACGGTCGAAAGAGAAGCGTCGGCAAAGGATCGTTCCAAACTTATCGATGCCGCGGCGAAGCTTACTGAGGAAGCGACTCACGACAATCCAAGACAGTTTATGATTGAGTCTTTAGGTCGCTACCTCGCGGACTCCGTCTCGATATCGTCAGAGCTCCACACCCTTCAACAACTCATTGCCGCGCAACACGCTCATTTTCAAGAATAGACCGTATTAACTTAAGAAAAGAAGGAATAACATGAGTACACAGTCATCAATAATGAACACTCGTTCTATGGTTGCCATCCTTTTGGCAGCTGCGTTTATGGCGATCTTAAATCAGACGTTGTTAACGACCGCCTTGCCCCACATCATGCGTGATTACGGAATTACAGCAGATATGGGACAATGGGTAAACTCGGCCTTCATGTTAGTCAACGGTGTAATGATCCCGATCACCGCCTTTCTCATCGAGAAATATACAACAAGAAGGTTGTTTTTTGTCGCGATGGGGTTGTTCGCAGTCGGAACACTCGTCTGTGCAATTGCACCTACGTTTGAAGTATTAATCGCTGGCCGAGTCATTCAAGCAGGTGGAGCTGGAATCATGATGCCGCTTATGCAAACGGTATTGCTGCTCATTTTTCCCGTTGAGAAAAGAGGGTCAGCAATGGGAATGGTCGGCCTCGTCATTGCCTTTGCACCAGCGATTGGTCCGACATTATCTGGTTGGCTCGTCGGCATTTACCATTGGTCAATTTTATTTTGGATCATTCTTCCATTAGCATTGATTACGATTGCAGCGGCAGCCATGCGTTTAGAAAATGTATCGATTCTTAAAAACCCGAAGTTAGATATCACATCCATTATTCTGTCTTCATTTGGTTTTGGTGGAATTTTATACGGGTTTAGTTCTGCAGGTACTGCAGGGTGGGCGAGTGCGACCTTCCTCATCCCTGTTGTGATAGGTGTTGTAACATTGACGTTGTTTATCCTTCGCCAATTAAAACTCCCGCAACCGGTGTTAGAATTCAGGGTATTTCGCTATCCCGTATTTTTACTCACGACCATCATCGGTATGATTGTGTTTATGTCAATGATTGGATCTCAAACCATCTTGCCTGTTTACATGCAGGATATGCACGAGTTTACCGCTTTTGAAACAGGTCTTATGCTCTTACCAGGAGCAATCTTAATGGGAATTATGTCCCCGATCACTGGACGAATTTTTGATCGGATTGGGGCGAGAACGCTATCTTTACTTGGTCTTGGTATGATAACAGTGACAACCTTTATGCTCACGCAACTTTCGACAGACACATCGTTTCTATACTTGACGCTCGTATCAACTGTGCGCATGTTAGGGATTGCCCTTTGTATGATGCCTGTCACAACAGCGGGCATTAACAACTTGCCGAATTCATTAATCCCCCACGGGACGGCTATGAACAATACGATGAGACAAGTGGCGGGAGCATTGGGACCGCACTCCTCGTTACAGTAATGACCCAAGGGGCCGTTTCAGACGGTTCAATGGAAGGGGCCGTCCGCGGCGTGAATTTAGCCTTCTTACTTGCAGGGTCCTTCTCCGTTGTTGGATTACTGCTTGCCTTTTTGCTCAAAAGAAAACCAACTGAACCGAGCGACTCGATGAATGCGTAGCCAAAAGGGTGCGCCTTCATGGTATCGGTTGAGGGGAGTTACATATGGGAGATCAACAAATGCAACATATCAAAAAGCACCGATCGTTACGGTTCTCCTTATCGGTGCTTTTGTCGCGATATTAAATCAGACTTTACTGACAACGGCGTTGCCTCACCTAATGAGTGACTTAAATATTACAGAGAATGAAGCGCAATGGGTGACGACAGTGTTTATGCTTGTAAACGGCATTATGATTCCGATTACAGCATTTCTTATTGAGAAATTTTCCACTCGTCGATTATTTTTGACAGCAATGGGTTTATTTGTGTTCGGAACGCTCGTCTGTGCGCTTTCTCCGGTATTCTCCACGCTTATGGTTGGAAGAGTCATTCAAGCATCGGGAGCCGGAATCATGTTGCCGTTAATGCAAACATCGTTTCTTTTATTGTTTCCTATTGAAAAGCGAGGAAGTGCGATGGGGATGGCAGGGCTCGTCATTTCATTTGCTCCGGCAATTGGGCCCACCTTATCTGGATGGCTTGTTGAAGACCATCATTGGTCAATCTTATTTTGGATCATTTTGCCTATCGGAATTGTGAATACAATTCTTGCGTATTTTTTCTTGAAAAATATTGCGACCATTCGCGAGCCAAAGTTGGACATTCGCTCCATCATCTATTCGACTTTCGGTTTTGGTGGATTGCTGCTCGGGTTCAGCTCTGCCGGTGATGGCGATTGGACAAGTTTAAATGTGTTAGTCCCAATTATCGTCGGAGCTGTAACACTATTCGTGTTCATCAGAAGACAATTCCGTTTGGACCAACCGATTCTTGAGTTTCGCGTATTCCAATCACGCACCTTCACGTTCTCGGTGCTCATCGGAATTATTATCTTTCTATCCATGATTAGTTCGGCAACCATTTTGCCGATCTATATGCAGAATATGAATTCTTTTTCAGCGTTTGAGTCAGGGCTTATTCTACTTCCTGGGGCCATCATGATGGGGATCCTTTCGCCGATTGCAGGTCGAGTGTTTGACAAAATCGGCGTCAGGTACTTAGCGATACCCGGGTTGTTTCTCATTTTTATCTCGTCTGTCATGTTCACGAATTTGCAGGCAGACACGTCAGCCACATATTTGAGTGTAGGGTATGCCATTCGCATGGTTGGAACCGCAATGGCGATGATGCCGATTACAACCGCAGGGATTAACGACTTGCCACGAGTACTCATCCCCCATGGTACGGCGATGAATAATACGTTAAGGCAAGTCGGCTCATCAATTGGAACGGCACTGTTTGTCACCATTATGACAACCGCCACGGTTAGCGCGTACGCGAGCGAAGTCGAGTCACTCATTTACGGTGTAAACATGACGTTTATTATCGCGTCGGTGTTGGCTGCAATCGGTTTTGTGCTCACCTTTCAATTCAAGAACAAAGATCAATAGAAAAACCACAGCGCTATTGCTGTGGTTTTTCATTCAAAGAACGATATGCGCCTCGGTAGTAGACGAGTGGATCTTCAACGTCTTTGTCGTTTAACTGCATGTTTTGAACTTCGCCAATAAAGATCGTGTGGTCGCCAGCTTCTACCTCATCGTATGTGGTGCACAAGAGCTGGACCATCGCTTCTGGAATGACGGGATAGCCGTTAAAGTCGGCAAAAGCAAACTGCTCTTTACCTGGAACTTGATTTGCAAACAACTTCGAAATGTCTTCTTGCGACGTGTCGAGAATGTTGACAGCAAATCGTTTCGACTGGGTTATTTTTTTGTACATGTTCGTTCGATGGTCAACAGAAATGGCAATGAGTTTAGGTTCTAATGAGATGCTCATAAACGCATTCGCTGTCATGCCGTGAATCTCTCTGTTATTTTCAGTCGTGACAACGGTTATTCCTGTTGTAAAGTTCGCCATCGCACGACGGAATAGATGATCGTCCATGTCAGACACTCCTTCATTTGCAACCTAAATTAGATCTATACTATTAACGTATGATGATTCAAATAAAAAGTACGCATCTGTTATTCTAACAAGTGAGCGTGCGAAAGGCGAGTAATCAGCTCTTCAGTGTAAGAATTGAATGATTATTTTAGGGAAGAACAATATTGAAGTCAATCGGTGTATTCCTGCGAAGAAGTCATGTATGATAGGGGTAGGATATGCTAAGAAAGGAAGGCGAAGTCATGCCTAGCGAAAAGCTACACACGTTTTTGAATGAAGGATTAAATGAATTGAAAGAAAAAGGTTTATATAATGTCATTGACCCGTTGGACGGTGCAAACGGCGCAGAGATTATATTGAATGGCAAAAAGATGATTAACTTGTCTTCAAACAACTATTTAGGGTTGGCAACAGACGAGCGATTAAAGAAAGAAGCTGTTAACGCGGTAGAACAGTTTGGCGTCGGTTCTGGTGCTGTACGAACGATTAACGGTACACTAAAGATCCATGAAGAGCTTGAAGAGAAGTTGGCTCAGTTCAAACATACAGAAGCGGCGATTGCCTATCAATCAGGTTTCAACTGTAACATGGCAGCCATTTCTGCAGTAATGAATAAAAACGATGCGATTCTTTCGGATGAGTTGAACCATGCATCCATTATTGACGGTTGCCGCTTATCGAAAGCGAAGATCATTCGTTACAATCATAGTGACATGGAAGATCTTCGTCAAAAAGCAAGTGAAGCCGTAAAAGAATACGAAAAAGTTATGGTCATTACTGACGGCGTATTCTCGATGGATGGGGATGTAGCAAAGCTGCCTGAAATCGTTGAGATTGCTGAAGAATTCGGCTTGATCTCTTACGTCGATGATGCACACGGCTCTGGTGTGCTTGGCGATGGAAAAGGGACAGTTAAGCATTTCGGGTTGTCTGATCGTGTGGATATGCAAATGGGCACGTTATCAAAAGCAATCGGAGTTGTTGGTGGTTACGTAGCCGGTAGTCAAGCACTCATTGATTGGCTCAAGGTTCAATCAAGACCGTTCCTATTCTCGACGTCACTAAGTCCTGCTGATGTTTCGGCATGCATTAAAGCCATCGACATTTTATCGGAATCAAAAGAACTGCAAGAGAAGCTTTGGGAGAATGCCAAATACTTGCAGGATGGGTTGAAAAAGCTCGGATTTGAAATTGGCGAGACTAAAACACCAATTACACCTGTGATTATTGGTGATGAGAACAAGACGCAAACCTTTAGCAAGCGGTTGATGGAAGAAGGCATCTACGCGAAATCAATCGTGTTCCCAACCGTTCCTAGAGGAACAGGAAGGGTTAGAAATATGCCAACCGCCGCTCATACGAAAGCGCAGTTGGACGAAGCACTCCAAGTGTACGAAAAGCTAGGAAAAGAATTAAACGTGTAAAGGGGGAAGGGCAGTCGGACGTTGATTGCCCAGCATCATAAATGAAAAAGATTCTACTCACGGGTGCGCTTGGTCAAATTGGATCAGAGTTAACAGCAGCACTGCAGCAGAAGTATGGTACAGACAATGTCGTTGCAACAGATATTCGGTACAGCGAGGGCGCATTTGGAGAGGGTGCGGTCTTTGAAACGTTAGACATTATGGACGGTCAAAAACTACATGATATCGTAAAGAAGCACAAGGTTGATACGATTATTCATCTTGCTGCGATGCTCTCTGCTAACGCTGAAAAGCACCCACAACGTGCTTGGGACATCAACATGAATGGCCTCATGAACAGTCTAGAAGTAGCACGTGAAGAAAACTGCAAATTTTTCACTCCGAGCAGTATAGGGGCTTTTGGTCCTTCGACGATTAAAAACAATACACCACAAGTGACCGTTCAACGACCAACGTCAATTTATGGTGTGAGTAAAGTCGCAAGTGAACTTCTATGTGATTATTATTTTACGAAGTTTGGTGTCGATACACGTGGTCTTCGTTTTCCTGGTCTTATTTCGTATTTGACCCCACCTGGTGGTGGAACGACAGACTATGCAGTAGATATTTATTATCAAGCTGTGAAGAAAAAGAGCTACACGTCATTCCTTGATCGAGGCACGTATTTGGATATGATGTATATGCCAGATGCTATTGGTGCAACAATGCGTCTACTGGAAGCTGAGTCTGGTGATTTGATTCACCGAAATGCCTACAATGTCACGGCGATGAGTGTAGACCCGGAATCAGTTGCGTCGTCCATTCGTAAGCATATTCCTGAGTTCGAACTGAGCTACGATGTAGATCCGATTCGTCAAGCGATTGCAGAAAGTTGGCCAGATCATATCGACCCGACAGCTGCAAAAGAGGAGTTCGGGTTTAATCCTCAATATGACTTGGACCGAATGACTGCCGATATGCTCAAACAAGTGAAACCAAATTAACAAAGCAAAAATCCCGAGTAACTTATCGTAACTCGGGATTTTTTTGCAGTTTTTATAACTAATCGATGACCTCATAGCCATCATTATCATATGCCTCCACGTACGTAATCACTTCCTCGACGTACCAGTCAGCGCGATTGTAAGCGAAGAGGCTTCCTCAATCTCACCGTTCGCAGCGCCGTTGGACGCGAGGTATCTTGCGGCGGCGTAAATGGCGTCTTCATGATCCCAAGGGTCAGCAACACCTTTATCTTGAACATCCATGCCATACCCACCATGTAGATCAATTTGATCTGGGTCAGTGAGTACATTTGCTGGGATCTCTCCAGCGCCATTTCCTTCACATGTCGGGTGACTCCAACCAAACCAAGTACAAGGCATGAATTGCATTGGCCCTTCAGCACCCGCCGGGGAAACCATCGGATCCATCGTTGAGAAACGCGTCTCTACCCGGTGAACAGCTGCAAGTAACTCCCAAGGAATGTCAAATTCATCGGCAGCTTCTTGGTAGATCGGAATGTATTCTGCAGGAATTTCATTCGGCGCAAACCCCGATATTGATCCATTCAGAATACGGTCCAATTGTTGCTCATTGGAGATGAAATAAAATAGACTTACGACTCCTACTGCTAAAATCGTGAAGACAGCAGGAATTCCAAATAGTAACAGACGTTTAGATTTGCGTTTTGACTTCGGCATCGTTCCATCATCCTCACTTGCTCCACGTTCCTACTCATTCCATCATATCGCTCAAAGCCATAGGTTGTCCACGGTATCGCTTAATTGTCAGATACATCCACTTCATGAACAGGCATCGAATGCATACCCCGAGCAGTTACATGTGGCTGAACATAGTAGAGGGCAGGCTCTGCATAAGTGAAATCAGCTGTGTAGACGCCATTCTCTGTATGTTCTGCAGGCACCATAGCGCTGTTTTCTTTTTCGCCATCCGTCCACACTTCAATGATGACTTCGTTGGCATCTTCCACACCGTCACCTGCTTGTGTTACTTCAATTTCAAAAGTTACGTCATCGCCGACGCTTGCAGATGCTTCATTTAATACGTCAACTTCGATCGGTTCGGTAGAAAGCTCAGGTTGCTCTTCTGTATCTTGACTACAAGCTGTAAGCAGTCCAATAGTCAAAATGAGTATTGTTCTTTTTAACACACCATCACCTCAGCATTATCTTACCTTATCTCGGAGGTGTGGAGAAGTCGTAAACGAATTGTTCACCATATTTTCATGGAGTTAAAGTAGTTAGACGAATTTTAGTAGAAATTCGTTGATCTTTTTTGTGACATTAATTTCGTTCTTTTTCTTCGAGAAGCCATGTCCTTCATCGTCAAGAACGAGATAATCTAACTCAGACCCTTGCGCGCGCAACGCTTCCACAATCTGGTCTGATTCTTCTTGTACGACGCGAGGGTCGTTTGCCCCTTGTACGACTAACATCGGCTTCGTCATAGAAGATAAATAAGTAATCGGTGAGTCTCTCGTAAACCGTTCCTTGTCGGTTTCAGGATCGCGATCCACGTTTTCATAATCGGTTTCCAAAATTCTGGAACAGAATGATAGAAACTAAACAAATTCGAAACACCAAAGATATCAACGACAGCTTTAAAGTATTCGGGGTGTCTACCGTGAAGAAGGAGAGCCATATACCCACCATAACTTCCGCCTACGAGCAAGGTCTCTCCTTTTTTGTAGCCGTATTCCTCAATCATATAATCTAGACAGTGGACGTTATCTAAACGTGGACCGTAACCCCAATCACCTTCCACAAGCTTCATGAACGTTTTCCCATAATTAGACGACCCGCGAAAGTTCGGAGCGATAATGGAAAAACCAGCATACGTCATCGCTTGAAACATCGCACGAAATGATTTTCGTTCCGAAGCTTGTGGACCGCCGTGTGGCCATAAGACAAGCTTGCCGTTGTTGTTCTCACGGTGAGCTTTAAAATACAGTGCTTCAATTTCTGTATCGTCGAATGAACGATAGGTAATGACATCAGGCTCGCTCAATTCTTTCTCGTCTATACCTGGAATGCTGAACTCCGTCAAAGGTGCCCACTTTTCATTCTCACGTCTTCTATACAAATTAAATGGCGACGTTGCTCCGCGTCCGAGCAAGTAGAGAGCCCCCGACTCACCGATGTGCAGTTTTTCGACGATGCTTACAGGCAGTTCGGTTTGAACGAGCGTGCTTGCTTGAATATCGTACACGTAAAGCGTATCTTCAACGCCAGAGCTAGATACGAGATAAAGCAGTTGTTTTTGTTTGTCATAGCTCATAGAAGTAAAATCTTCGTGAGGCTCATCGGTTAACTTCTCGATCTTTTCGGTCGTAACGTCGATCTTCACTAGATCACTCGTTTCAGACCCTTCATTCGTTAAGTAATAAAATGTATCTTCTCCGATGAATTGTCCACCCGCTACGTTATGCGATTGTTCACTGTCATTTGCAAGCGGAATGGTTTTGCCATTAGCGAGAATAAAGGCCGGGGAGTGACTGTTTGCAAATAATTTCATGTACGCGACTTTTCCAGATTTCGAGGCGGTAAGAAACATGTGAGCCGCATCTTTACCTTCAATCATGACGTTATGATTCCCCGTAACGAGATCATATGAACAAATGTTTAGAAACGTTGAATTGTCTTTCGTCGTTGTATAGTATAAGGTGTTGCCGTCGTCTGTTAATTCCCCAATCATAAACCGGTCGCTTCACCAGTAAGAAGAGGAAGGAGTTCTCCACACTTTCGGGAAGGGCATAAATTTGTGCATTTTCATCTCCGTCGTTATCAAATGACGTAATTAACGACTGTCCGTCTTTAGAAAACGTCATGCCAAAATTGCTTTGACCAATCGAAGTAATCGGTTGAGAGAAGCAATTGGACAAATTCATACGCCAAACTTCATATGAACCGCTCACATTTGTTGAGTACATTAACTTTTTTTCATCGCGAGATACCGCGAACGTTTGGATCGGATACGTATGGAAAAACTGTTCATAACTCGGCTTTGGAAAAGAAAACATATTGTCACCTCTTGTCGTTTTTTTTACCACCTGTAAATTTCTTGATCGCTGAAGAAAATCCTGCTTTTTTATATGTTTTAGAAGGAGTTTGAGTGGGAAGAGTTGTACTAAGGAGATGATAACAATGACAGCACCTGTATATAAAGAATTTATGAATGATGATGAAGCAGTAAAAGCAATTGATCAACTCAAAGAAAAAGTAGAAGAAGACCAAATATATGTACTCACCCACGACGACGATCATACAAAGCGTGTCGCTAATCGTGCCGATGCCGAAACTGTAGGCATGAGCGAAACCGGACTAACTACTTCTGTAAAGAATGTGTTCCGCAAAAAAGGTGACGAATTACGTGCACAATTCCAAGAGCTAGGTTTTTCAGAAACCGAAGCTAACAACCTAGAAGGTGAACTAGACAAAGGCGCAGTGATCGTCGTCGTCAAAGATGCACCTGCAGGAGTGTCGCTCTAAGCTAAACACATGTAAAGAATAGAGAAAAAGCCTAACAGAGCCATGAGCTCTGTTAGGCTTTTTTCATTGGAGTTGAATCTTATCACTGTAAAAAGCTAAATACGGTTTAAAAGCGGGTGAAAGTTAGGTAGAGAGGAGTCGCTCTATACATGAGGATCTTTAAATATTTAAGGAAAAAATAATACAAACAGTCACGTTCACTGCCTCATTGAATCAATGGAGCAATACTGGCTTGAGCCGCTGACATGAAAGAATACAACGCTACCTTTAACGACTAGAAAAAAACATTTGGGGAATTTTAGGAGACACTCGATTCTTATATGTTGAGCGAGAGGATTTCTTTAAGAACCAATGAGTAGCTCGGTAAAGTGGAAACTGTGCTCGAGTTGCGACCGAACTGTTCTCAAGTTTAGGAAAATCGCAGGAAAAGCGATATATTTTCCTAAACTCGGTAACAGAATGAGCAAACTCGGTAACAGATCACCGGGTCATGTATACATCCCCGCCTCGAAGTACCTACAAGACGTCGGCGCGGTTCGCGCCGAACCGAGTGCGGTTTCGTGTCGGCCCCGCCGGGGCCGACGTGTCGTTGGCACTTAAGCCTGGAATCTGCGCTTTAGTTGGAACAAACTGCGCAGGAGTTAAGCGGAATGAGCGCCAAAATCGTTAAACTAGACAAACTTGCGCGCAAAATAGCACCGCGCTCCCCTCCAACCCAACTACGCAATCAGGAAAATGTTAAGTTCATTCTATATAGATCGTTTTTCACTAATTTCAGCACCGGCGGTGGCGCTGATCGCTTATTTTTGGGGATGAATAGGAGACGCACGATCTAGATCACCTCAAAAACATTACCGCTTATCTGTGACTAACAGCGACCAATACCGAACTTCAACTCTGTTTATTCACATAAACCTAGAGGGCAAGAAACCATCGGCACCGTAGGTGCCGAAGATAAACCGAACTTCCGTCGGCATGAATCATGCCGACGTCTCGTAGGCGTTTAAACAAGGCGTTGGTTAACTAGGAGTGGATGAGAGGGTGTCACCTTCTTAATAAGGAAATCACTATTTCTAATGGTGTTCTGAGAAGTCTGTGACCACACTGAAAAACGGATGCCCAGTTACGGGTCATCCGTTTTTCAGTGATCGGGCCTTAAATAGTGGGCAGCCACTTTTTACGAGGAGTTACATACTGCGGAGATTAATAGGTCTAGTTTCTTTTCCATTCGATGCAGCAAGTAAAATGCGACAACTGCCGCAAATCCATGGTTTAAAAGAAGTGGGAGCCATTCATCCATCATTCTATTTCCTTTCTATTGCTCGTTGGTCGCTTCGAACAACGGTTCCACTGTTCTTGTCACAATGCGTGCATCAACAATTGTAGCCAAATCCCCGCCACTAGACGTAAATACGTTTTCTTCAATGATCGTATTCATAGTCATTTCTAACTGCTCGGCAGTTAATGTGTGCGCGGGTTCAGGAATGGACAACGTGCTCATGCGGTTCTCGCTGTTGCGAAATCGCAATTCAAGATTTTCAGTCATCACGTACTCTCCTTTCAAGTGAGCATTAATTAATCATTTTGTTGTTGCAATAAATCGTAATCATTTCGTCGAATAGCTGCGACGAGAGGCAGTTCGGTAAGCTCTGAAAAAGATAACATGACCGTGCGAACAGCACCATCTGTTGCAGAAGCTTTGACATTGTTCATGCGACGGACGAAGTGAATCTCTTCACCTTCTTCTGTAAAGTCTTCTAGAAACCGTAGTTCCACCATTGTATTTGCAGGTTGCATTCGTATCACCTCCTTCATGTTAGAGATCGTTTGAAATAGAAGAAAAGGGGAGGGTGATTGTGTGCAAATTTTTGAAATAAGCGTAAAATGGGTAGGGAAATGGGGAGGATGAGATGCATAACAACAAAGAAGCAGCATTAGGTGCAGGATCTGCATTGGTCGCCTACGTATTGTGGGGACTTTTGCCGTTATACTGGAAGATGACAGAAGCAGCTGCCCCGATGGAAACCCTTGCTCATCGAGTCGTATGGGCGCTACTTTTTATGGTGATCTTACTTTTGGCAATAGGTAAAGGAACGACCACGTTGAAAGAAATTGCCAGTGTGTTTCGTAAAAAGAAAACAGCGATGGCGATTAGTGCAGCAGCAATACTCATTTCAATAAATTGGTTTGTATTTATCTTTGCTGTCAACACAGACCGTGTTATTGAGGCAAGTCTTGGCTATTACATAAATCCATTGATGAATGTATTGCTCGCTACAATTTTCCTAAATGAAAAATTAGCAAAGAAAGAAATCATCGCCGTTCTTTTTGCAGTCGTAGGCGTCTTAATTATGACCGTCTATTATGGCTACTTTCCTTGGGCAGCATTTGTTCTTGCCTTAAGTTTTTGTGGTTACGGACTCATCAAAAAGCTTGTACCAATTGGTGCACTCAGTGGATTAACGATTGAAACATTACTCGTGACACCGTTCGCATTAGGTTTTTTGGCTTGGCTTTCATTTCAAGGAACGAGTAGTTTTTCTGTGACAACGGATCCGATGTTGTCGATTGTATTAATAGGTGGTGGGTTAGCAACAGCACTTCCTTTACTATTATTTGCTGTCGGGGCGAAACGGATTACCTTCTCTTTAATTGGTATCTTGCAGTATGTTGCGCCAACGTTTATGCTCATCATCGGTGTATTTATCTTTCAAGAGCCATTTAGTACGATTCAACTCATTTCTTTTGCAATGATCTGGGTAGGGCTTTTATTATTTTCTTATTCGCGGTTTCGCATTAGGTTTTCGCCTGGCGTTCAACATTAACTTTTGATAACAGATAAAAACCCTTGATCTCCAAATGTAGAGAATCAAGGTTTAATCATTCATAACTAGCTTGTTTTCTTGCGAGCTTGCCGATCGAAAGACATTTGAAAGTCTGGTGAACTTGTATGGCCTTGGAATTTACGTCTTGCTGCTTTTAGTTCATTCTCAAGTGCGGCAAAAATTCGATCCAGGTGCTCCTCAGTATATTCATAATTATTGCGGTTGGAGAGGTTACCGATTAAGCGAATCTTTTTTACGGTTTCCTCCGTTCTTCTTTTGGCAATTCGTTCGAATTTTGAGAGTTTGTCTTCCATGGCTTGTACTCCTTTCAAGTTCTTTTCTTAATTCTAAATAATATAACCGTAGAAAAAAATTAGAATTTGTAATAAATAATAGGAAATTTTAGTGTTTTTTTGTCGAATATTAGTATTTTGTCGCACTTCCTGAGAGGTTGTTGATTTTTGGGCAGTTAAATGAGGCGAAGCGTCATGTCAACAGCAAAGTAAACGAGAACAATACTACACACAAACATAAGGCCGCGAAGGTTCCATCATTGATTAAATGTCGGGAGAAATGTACAGTTAGTGCAATGTTTAAATTCCAGAGGATCACACCAAATATAATAAAAAAACTATACAGCAATACTTCTGATAATGAAAAATGGCGATGCCAGATAATGTCGAACCGAAGATTCCAAACCAAAACACGAAATTGATCGGGTTAAACAGCGCCATTCCAAACCCAGTGAAAAACGAGGAAGACCCGCCGATGTGACGTTGTTGCATACTTTGGAGAATGTTACCTTTCATACCTGTCGCAAATGCTGACCACGCCAAGTAGGACAGTAACACAACGCCGATGAGCGTAATCGTAACTTCTACCGCTGGTTGCGAAATAAATGCAGTCATGCCGAAGTAGATGCATACGAGGAACAATACATCAGCGGTCATTGCACCTAACCCTGTTAACCAAGAAGGGAAAAACCCTCCATGAATGCCTCGTTTAATCATTTCAATATTCACTGGGCCGACCGGTGCCGCTAAACTTACCCCGAGCATCATCATTTTGAATACGAGAAACAATTCCATTGCCTTTCCTCCCTACATCCTTGTCCCTATGTATCACTGTATGAAATAAGAGGCTTGTCAATACATAAGTTATAAATATTGCCGTACATATGTATGGATTACAGAAAGAATGGAGGTAGGTCTTATTCAGCTGTCTACCGTACAGCAAGCAGAAGATTATTACCTGGACAAATCAGCATCGGGGTGGGAGCGCGAGGTATTTCGTGGCTTTTGTGGGGATCTTCTCGACGATGAGTTGGTGTTTCCGTGTGTACTCGGTGTGCACGGGTTGAAAATGGGCGAATTGGAATTTTGCTTTGTTCCTCATCATGATCGTCACAACTTGACGCATTTAGCCTCTCGTTTGACTCATTACGTTCAATCGAGTCGCACGTATGGTAGAAACACATCATTTGTTGCGTTTTTTGAGCCAGATGAACAAACGAAGAACCTCGCGGAATACGAAGAAGAGTTTTGGAATGTGTTGCAACGCCTGCATACCATTGACGAAAGCGAATGGCCAAAAGAGGTTGATGTTCATCCGAGTGAACCTTTATGGGAGTTTAGCTACGCAGGTGAGCCACTGTTTGTCGTTTGCAATACCCCTGCCCATGTGAAAAGAAAAAGCAGATCAGCAAAAACGTTTATGCTTACCTTTCAGCCGAGGTGGGTATTTGATGACATTGATGGTACGACGAAGCGAGGGCGTCATATTCAAAGCCTTGTGCGGCATCACCTTGAAAACTATGATGAGACGCTACCTCATCCAGACTTAAAATGGTACGGAGAACCTGGAGGAAGAGAATGGAAGCAGTATTTTCTTGGCGAAGACAATCGTGAACAAAAAAGCAAATGTCCGTTCCATTATAAAGGGGGAAGCGTGAATGAAAACAGCTACGGAAGTCGTTAAGCTTGACCATGTAATTTCTGATCTTTTGCCATCTTGTCAGACAGGGTCGGTAGAAGTTCAGCGAGACTTACCTCATCACGAACACGAGCTCATACGCATCCGTCTGATGAATTGCTCCATGTGATTCGTGGTTCAATCACGTTTTATATTGATGGTGAGCCATTTACTTGCTTTAAAGGAGACCGCCTCTCGTTAAAAAGAAATACGCCTCACTCTTCAAAAGCTGGCCCGAATGGTTGCACGTATGTCATCGCTGTGCTTAAATCGTAATAATTGTGCATGAATTAGCTCGCCTCTCTTCATACTATGAGGAAATGAGAAGGAGGCGTTTCTATGCAAGGTGAACAACAGCCAAACGATACATCGGCAATGACCAACCACGGTGGTCATGAACTTTTTGATGGCCATGAGATGCTGGCAGGCATGATTAACGTGTTGGATCAGTATATGATCTTTAAACCATACGTAAAAGATCAACAATTGCTTGATATTCTTGAGCGGCAGTACGACTATTTAACAGCGCAGTATAATCGATGGTAGAAGCTTTTTCTACGGGTCAAAAACCAACAACAGACATCAAGCCTTATGCGATGACACAATCTCATACGGTCACGTACGGCATCACGCCGTCTGCGCCGAAGAAACCGAATGCTAACTTGAGTGAAGTGAAAGAAACGGGGGTTTCTGCCCACATGCTCGGACTGATCAAGTCAACGAGCTCGCTTTTTGCTATGGCAGCTCCAGAAGTGACGAACCCGGTATTTCGAAGAGTCATCGCAGATAGCGTGCCAGACCTTATTGAAATGGCGTATGATATCTTCTTATATCAAAATAAACACGGATATTACCAAGTACCTAAACTGAATGGTCAAGATATGAATCAGATGCTTAATAGCTTTACGACGAGTAACACTAAAATGCAAACGGGTACCAATCCCCCTCATTAACATGAAAAACAAACGCCCCAAATGTTGTGTTTTACACAAGCATTTGGGGCGTTTGTTTTAAGGGAAATAGTTAGCGATTTGTTTTAGGTTTTCGACTGATGAAATGTCTGAATCTTGTAAGGGAACGTAAATGCGTCTTTGGCTTTTAAAGCGATCGTCGATTAGCGTACGATAATAATCCTCTTGTTGTTTTCGATTGAGAAAAAGGCGGGCAAGTCGACACCTTCAGGCATACATTTATTGACGACGATGGTATGTACATTCATTTGATGTTGTGCGAGTTGTTCAACAGCCCGCGTCGTCTCTTCAATGGGTAATTTCTCTGGTGTAAGCACATAGACGAATTGGGTTTTTGTCCGATCAAGAAGAATCGTCCGTGCTGAAGAAAACTTCTGTTTTCTTTCCATAAGAGTTTGATATATCGGATCCTCCACCGGTTCTCCGTCATTGAGCAAAGTGCTATAGTTATCAGTCACCGTTTTCCGGCGTTTAAGCATCCCATTAATCCAGGCACTCATCAGTCTGGCAACGTGAGCAACCGCAGGGTGTGGCCAGTCGGAGCCGTATCAAAAACAATGCGGCTGAAATTCTTTGTTTCATCTAAAATGATCGACACTAACCGGTCAAACAGTGCGCTTTCGTCAGCGCCTGGCGACTGTGCAGCCAAATCAATTTGTCGATGAACCTCAGGGATTCGATGAGAATGAACGAGGTTTTTTAAATTTTCTTTTACACCTGCTATATATCGTTTTGCTTCGGTTGGGGCATGAACTTCCAAACCGAACAAATTGCCTTCAAGGGGTGTAATCGTATTCCCGATCGGTTTGTTAAATAAATCTTGCAAATTGTGGGCTGGATCTGTAGAAACAAGAAGCACGCGTTCGCCAGCTGAAGCTCGCGCCAATGCATACGCAGAAGATGACGTTGATTTCCCAACGCCACCTTTCCCTCCAAAGAAAATGATCTGATCGTTTGACATCACTTTCACCTCTATCTCTGTTTAGCAGCACCGAATGTTATCCAATGGAGACTTTTCCATTCCCATACGCAAATGCCATTCATGAAAATTCTCAATCATCTCAGGATATAATTCCAGTGTGTAATACGAGACGGGATTCGGCAAGCCAAGCAACTCTGAGAAGCAAAGAAGATGAAATAGGTCATCTTCTTCGCGCAACTCACGTTTGACCTCAGCACGATGGGGAAGTCTTAAAACTTCATCATACCAAGCGAATGCTTGCTTCATCTTTGAAACAAAAGTCATAAAATCACCTACTATACGTCGAGGTCTCGACGAGGTTTTTCGTTTTTAAATAGTGTGATTGCTTCAATACAAATCCAGGCAGCAAACACGAAGATAATTGAACCGAGAACAAATAAGAGTAGATCACCATCGGGTCTTGTAAACAGCCATTCTGTTGTAATTTGTAGAATCATTGCATACATTGTCATAACGAGCAAGAAGATCATCGGAATGAGCGTGACGAGATAATTTCGACCAAGTCTTCGTAACCAAATGGTAATTAATAGTAAGGCAATACCCGCTAGCAATTGGTTAGACGTACCAAACAATGGCCATAGTAGATAACCTCCTGCGCCGAATCCGCGATCATCTCCTGGGATAAGGACGAGTAAAGCACTGGAACCTACAGCGATTGAAGTGGCTACATGCTTCTTCGTTAGTGCATAGGCTTTATACTCTGCTGCAATTTCAGAGATGATGTAACGCATGAGCCGAACGGCTGTGTCTAGCGTTGTTGCTGCAAAGCTAATGACGATCACCGCAACAATGGTTTGCGCCATTCCCTCAGGAATACCAAGACCTGAGGCTAACACCCCTGCACCCATAATGAAGTTCGTTAATCCATCGGCATTTGCTACATTGAAACTACTATATGCAGCTGTAAATTCATTGGCAGATGAGAAGAGTGTAACAACCGCAATGATGGAAATGAGTGCGAGTACCCCTTCACCTACGGCTCCTAGGTAACCTACAACTCTCGCATCTTTTTCGTTGTTCAATTGCTTTGATGACGTACCAGAAGAAACGAGTGAGTGGAAACCTGAAATCGCGCCACAAGCTATCGTAATAAAGAGGAGCGGCAACCAAGAAACATCGTCGACTGTACGTGTCGCAGGAGCAGTGACTGTTGGGTTGGTGATAAAAAGTCCTGCGTACAAAATAATCAGTCCAATGACGAGCTGTTGCGCATTAATGTAATCTCTTGGCTGAAGTAATTTCCACACCGGTAGTGTTGAGGCTATGTAGACGTAAACCATTAATATGGCAATCCAGACGAGAAACGCGAGAGATACAGCGTCCATTCCAAACATAAACGTTGCACCTTCTCCACCAAAATATTGGACAAGATCAATCTGCAACGCCGGAATTTCACTCGCGAGCACGGCTGAGCCATACATGACGACGAGCGCAACAATGGACGGAAGCAACATGCTTTTCGTTTTGCGATGAATGTAAACCCCGATAATGAGTGCGAGCGGAATTTGAATGAAAATCGACAATACGCTTGCTGGGAAAGTGACAAATAGGTTGGCGATAACCCAAGCAAATACAGCGTTAACCATGAGGACGAGTATAAGAATAATGAAAAGGAACAATAACTTTGCACGTCTACCAATTAACTTCTCAGCAATCGTTCCAATCGATTGCCCTTTATTACGCACTGATAACACTAAGGAACCGAAGTCGTGCACACCTGCTGCAAATACAGTGCCAAGCACGACCCATAGAAAAGCAGGCAGCCATCCCCAATACACTGCAATCGCTGGTCCTAAGATTGGGGCAGCACCGGCTACTGATGTAAAGTGGTGAGCCCAAACAATTGACTTCTTCGTCGGCACAAAGTCAACACCGTCATTAAATTCATGCGCAGGTGTTCGGAAATTCGGATCGAGGCGGTAAATACGCTCTGCAATAAATTTAGAATAATACCGATAACCTAATGCAAAAACGACCATACCGATGAGCGCAAGTACGATACCCGGCAAAGCAATCACTTCCTTTATTAATAATGTGTAAGCGCTTGCCATTAGTATAAAGGCAATCTGTTAAAATATATAGAGAATTTTTATAATTCATTAAAAAAGAAAGTGAATTTCACCGAATCAATGAAATTTTTAGAAAAATATAGTTGCAATTTAGGAAGAAACATGGTAATTTGTAGGTGATTGAGTGATGGCAGTGTTGGAATTTGAAAGGCCTCTGCTTAGATGTATTGGATATGCAGTAGATCCTGGATAGTTGTTTCACACCGTTTCACTTGAGATTTAATAGTAAGGAGGCCTTTAAAATGAAAGGCACAGTAAAGTGGTTTAACGCAGAAAAAGGATTTGGATTTATTGAACGTGAAGATGGAGACGATGTATTCGTACATTTTTCTGCCATTCAAACGGAAGGTTTTAAGACACTAGATGACGGAGAAACCGTAGAATTTGAAATCGTTGAAGGCGACAGAGGCCCACAAGCGGCTAACGTTGTGCGTCAATAGAATACGAACTTGGATGGAAGCGGTTGCAAGATTGTAGCTGCTTCTTTTCTTTTATGTTGAATGTACATATTATCTAATGGAGAGGCAGCGGTGAATGAGATTGTTTCAAGTTGAAGTAGAGAAGAACCTCCATCTGCATCTCATTGAGATGCACCATGCCAATGATTTGTATGCGTGTGTACAGCGCGCCCGTGGTCACTTGAGACGCTGGCTTCCGTGGGTTGATCAAGTAAAGAGTGCATATGATTATGAGCCCATTATAACTGCCTGGCTCCAGCAGTTCGCAGAAGGTCGGGGGTTTAATGCCGCTATTCGTCATCACGGTAAGTTTGTCGGGATGGTCGGTTTGCATGACATCGATTGGGGAAGCAAAAAGACGACCCTAGGTTACTGGCTAGAAAAAGATGCGATAGGCAATGGCATTATGACGAAGACAGTGGCGAAATGTACCGACATTTTGTTTACAGAATATCAATTAAATCGAATTCAAATTAACTGTGGTGTAGAGAATTATGAGAGTCAAGGCATCCCAAAACGCCTAGGGTTTGAACTAGAAGGGATTGTAAGAGACGGCGAATGGCTGTATGACCATTACCATGACCTTTATCAATACAGTCTTCTTAAATCATCGTGGATTGAGCAGCAGGAACAATTAAAGGGGACGCTTTAGTATGATGGAAACAAATGACTATTTAAAATGGAAGAAGTGGGATCACGCTATTGTGAGTGTGCTATTCACAGTGGCTTATTTTTTGTATTTAATCGCGTTTGATGTGATGGCATTTTCTGTCGCTGTCCCACTATTAGGGTTATCTTTATTGGTTGGGCAATCATTGAAGGGGCGAGCAAGCGGCCAATTATTGCGATGGTTATCCCGAAGTACCGCCAAGTGCTAGCCTTTGAACAAACGATCGCGCCCGAGTCTTACCATGACTACCGAGTGAGCTTTCGGGTAAGTTTGTGGTTCGTTGGAATTGCGCTTATTGTCATCGGACTTTTAGAAGAGTTTGATGTAATCAATGTCGATGAACAAGCTCTTGCGCTACCTGTCATTTATCCGCTCGCGTTAATTATCGTCAATTTTAACGTGCATTCCAGGTATAAGCGGATGATGAAAGAACGTAGCTTGTAATAAATTCTGACAAAAGGTCGTATATAAGAGATATAAGGATCAATCGTAAGATACTCTGATATTATTTCTTAATACGGCTTTTTTTCGTTAATGTCGAATAATGTTGCGATAATATCAAAGAATAAGGAAGTTTGAACCATTTTTTATATGTGATAAGATAAGTAAAAGCTACGGTCATTTGCATATTCAGGCGAATGACCGCGTAGTGATAACGTATAATAGAAATAATAAGAATCTTAGGGGGAAATTGACGAATGAGAAAATTCGGAGTTGTGAGCGTCACTGCATTTTCAGCGTTGATCCTTGCCGCATGTGGTGGCTCTTCTCTTGAAGACTATCAAGACAATGGTGTTACGCTTGGTGTAGCGAATGAGGAGCCGTACGGATACATAGATACTAGTACGGATGAAGCTACAGGAGCTAGTGCTGAGATTGCAAGAGCGGTCTTTGAACGAATGGATGTTGAAGTTGTAGATGCTGAAGTTTCAGACTGGGACAACTTAATTCCAAGTTTGAATGCAGGAACTATGATGTTGTTACAGCGGGGATGGATGTGCAACCTGAGCGTTGTGATAACGCCTCTTTCGGTGAGCTAGAATACAGCTACGGTGAAGGCATGGCCGTAGCAGCGGGAAATCCTATGGACTTACACAGTTATGAAGATGCAGTGGAAGCGGGAGCAACCATCTCAGTCATGTCTGGTGCGAACCAAGTTGGATTTCTTGAAGACATCGCTGAAGAACAAGGTCTAGACCCGGATGCTGATCTCGATATTCTGCCCGCAAATGATATTCCTGGAAACATTGCTGCCGTTGAGTCTGGTGATGCCGACGTGACGGTTATGACAGATGCAACGATGAACTCGGCGATGGAGACAGCGAACGCAGATTTGATTGAACAACCGGAGAATTTCACAAACCCTGTTATTGGTGGGGAAGAACAAATTGCTTACGGTGCTGCTTTATTTAGAGATGATGATGACGATCTACGCGAGGCGTATAACGAAGCACTTGCAGAATTACAAGGTACCGATGAGTTTGTTGCCATTCTTGAAGAATTCGGCTTTAGTGAAGACAATGTCGTTGAAGGTGTGACGACGGAAGAACGTTGTGGTGCTGGCGCTGAAGACGAAGAAGACGATGAAGAGTAAGTAAAGCATCGATGACGTTTTGATAAAGCACGGTGGACGTTAAATGCCGCCGTGTTTTTTTCATTAGTAGCACACATGTCAGTTGTAGAGGAGAATGAAGATGTTCACGAACATCGATACGTTTTTGCCTTACATTTTAGGCGGTCTCTCAACGACCGTACAAGCATTTTTATTTGGCGCAGTGCTTGCGTATTCCATTGCCCTCGTCATGGGTTTAGCGAGAACGAGTCGATTAGCCATTGTTCGAGGTTTTGCAACGGTATTTGTGGAATTGTTTAGAGGAACGTCTTTGCTCGTGCAAATGTTCTTTTTCGCGTACGCTTTTCCCTCGCTTATGCCTTTTACCGTCTCTGCATTTGTTGCAGGGGGGCTAGCATTAGGTCTGAATTACGGTGCGTATGCCTCTGAAGTCGTTCGAGGGGCTGTACTCGCCGTACCAAAAGGGCAAACGGAAGCGGCCATTTCCTTAAACATGTCGAAATTCCAAACGATGAGAAGAGTCATCTTGCCGCAAGCGGTACGGCTTATGTTGCCTGGACTTGGCAATAATGCGATTGAACTGTTGAAAGGAACGTCGCTCGTCTATTTCATATCACTTGCAGATATGACGTTCAATGCGAATATCTTAAGAAGTTCTAACACATCACTTTCTGCTCAAGTTGAAATCTATACGTACTTATTGTTAACGTATTTCGTCTTGGCCTTACCGCTCGTATTCTTAACGAGGTGGCTTGAAAAGCGTGCTTCTAAAGGGGTGAGTACAGCATGACATGGGATTGGGCATTTGCATTTGAAATCTTTCCGCGAATCCTCGAAGGTGTTTGGATAACGATTGGTGCGACCGTTGCTGCCTACGCGATTTCGTTAACGCTCGGGCTTGTGCTGACGCTTTTAAGACGCTCGAGTTTTAAGCCGTTATCTCTACTCGTTGCGGGGATCATTGAATTTATCCGTGTCACCCCGCCGCTCGTGCAACTATTTTTCGTGTATTTTGCTTTTGATATGGGGCCCTTTTTAACAGGGGCGATTGTGCTCGGTGTTCACTATAGTACGTATGTATCCGAAGTGTACCGCTCAGGGATTAATTCGGTACCGAAGAGTCAATGGGAAGCAAGTAAAGCATTGAATTTCTCACGAGCACAAACATGGAAGAAGGTTGTTTTACCTCAAGCGATCCCTCCGGTCATTCCGATGCTTGGAAACTACTTGATTGTCTTGTTTAAAGAAACGCCTCTTCTAATGGGTATCTATGTAATGGAAATGATGATGATTGCTCGTTCCATTGGAGCAGAAAGTTATCGCTTCCTAGAACCGATTACGATTGTTGGTTTTATTTTCCTTGTACTTAGTTACCCGTGTGCACTGTTCATACGATACTTGGAAAGAAAGTCAGGACAGTTACCTGGAAGCGCTGAAAAAGGAGTGAAGGCATAATGACTGAAGTTGATCATGCACAAAACGATCGTAAAGTTATCGTTAGTTATAAAGATGTAAAGAAAGCGTTTGGGGACAATGTCGTCTTGAATGATTTGAACTTAAATGTACACGAAGGTGAGAAGGTGGCACTGATCGGCCTTCAGGGTCTGGAAAAACGACGATTATTCGTATGCTCATGACGTTGGAAGAACCGACAGAGGGAACGATTGAAGTAGATGGAGAAATGCTTTGGCATAAAGAAGTGAACGGAAAATTACAGCCAGCAGATGAAAAACACTTGCGAAAAGTGCGAGGGAAGATCGGGATGGTGTTCCAACAATACAATTTATTTCCTCACATGAGCATTATTCGCAACTGCACTGAAGCGCCGATTCATGTGCTCGGCTTGTCAAAAGAAGAAGCGACCGAACGAGCGAAACAAATGCTTGAGAAGGTAGGGCTTAGCGATAAGGTCGACATGTATCCTTCGCAGTTATCAGGTGGCCAACAGCAGCGAGTAGCGATTGCCAGGTCGCTAGTTATGCAGCCGAAAGTGTTGTTATTTGATGAGGTAACTGCAGCGCTTGACCCTGAGCTAGTTGGGGAGGTATTGGAAGTTATTAAAGATATTGCTGCAGAGGGAGAAACGACGATGATGCTCATCACTCACGAGATGGACTTTGCTCGAGATGTGGCTGATCGTGTATTGTTCCTAGATAATGGCTTAATTGCAGAGCATGGAACCCCTCATGACGTCATTGAGAATCCAACGAGTGACCGGTTGAAGTCGTTCTTAGGAAGATTTAATTCGTCACACGCGTAATAAGAGAAGAAAGATTTGGTGTTTCACCAAGTCTTTTTTTTCGTTATGATGTTTTTAGGAGTGGATGATGATGAATACGCAATTACGCGAACTTCAACCGTTAATTTATTGTATGACAAACGATGTCGTAACAAATTTTACAGCAAATGGCTTATTAGCGATCGGGGCGTCACCGGTCATGAGCAAAAACGCGCAAGAATCAGGACAACTTGCAGCCGCAGCCAATGGCCTGTTACTCAATACAGGTACGCTTACAGATGCACAATTAGAAGCGATGATTATCGCTGGAGAATCAGCGAACAAACATGGAGTACCAATCGTCTTAGACCCAGTCGCTGTTGGGGCAACGACGTATCGCACAGAGAGCGTTGAAAGACTACTAAAGGAAGTGGACATGACGGTTGTCCGCGGGAACGCTGGTGAAATCGCCTCGCTTCTTGGTGCCCATTCAGAGATTAAAGGCGTTGAGGGAATGAGCAATTTAGACCCTGCAACACTAGCAGAGCAAACGGCATGTAAGTTGCAAACAATCGTTTGCGTAACTGGAGAAACAGACGCCATCAGTGATGGCGCAACAACTTCGGTACTGACCAAGGTCACGCTTGGCTAACTAAAGTAGTCGGGACTGGCTGCCTGCTCGGGGCCGTTATTGCAAGTTATGTGAGTGTGAAAAAAGATGATGCTACGGTGTTAACTACAGAAGCAGTACGAGACTATACAATAGCTGCCGAGCGGGCATATGAGACGAGTCAGTACGCTGGGATTGGGACCTTTCAAGCCCACTTCCTCGACGAGCTAAGCAAACAGACGTAGTCGTAATAATACAGAAGTGTCGGATGCGTGTTTAGTTGGCGCTGAAATTTCGCACGAGTGAAGTACGTTCTATTGTCGGGAGAATCAAACAGCTCGTTATACGCTAACGTACGGTAGGATCAATCTATGTAAGAGTGAAAGAGGAACCAACTAGGCAAACACTACGATCGAAGCAACGGTGAATGTGAACTACAGTCGAGGTAAAAGAAATACGAGAAACTGAAATTGTAGTGCACGCAAGGGTTGTACTCTTGTTATTGCAAGTAATGATGTGTATTGAACGTAACATTTTAAAGTGAAAAGGTTACACGACCCGTCACGTTCGCTTCGGCATTGAGCTGAGCGGGTCATACTAGCGGGAACTCCCGGCATCCAAGTATACGAAGAAGTTTGATATTATTCTCGGCAGAAGTTGAGGAGATTTTTGCTCACATAAACTTCTAGTTGTATTATATTTGGGAATGATTAGGAGATCTGCGATCTAGATCACCCCCGAAACGATCTAAATCACGTTAAAACGATAGATTTTTCCAGATACTGGGCGAACTAGATCATTTTCCTGATAATCTAAATCATTTTTCACTGTTTTCTACATCGATGGTGGCGGCGGTTGCTCGCATTTGGTAAATTTTAGGGGGTTGGCGATCTAGACCGCTTTAGAACACCACCGCGATCGATAAACGTTCCGTGCTTCATCGAACGTCAAAGGTGTTTATTCAAATAAACCTCAAGTGCTCGCAAAATCTTTTCGTATATAGCTACTGAAGCAGAACGATGACAAGTTCAATAATCAATATGATTCGCACATAACAAAGTGCAGAGAGCGAGTAGAGCTCTCTGCACTTTGTTGATGTTTATACGTCACGCTTGGAGGATTGAATTAAAAAGACGAGCGCCATTGCGGCACTGACCGCAACCATAACGAGTGAAATTGAGAGAATGGCAACTAGTGCACCTGGATTCATGCTAAATCAACCTTTCTATGCATCGTATTCAATCTTTTCTTAATTTTAATTATAAAGGAATCCGGTGATTTTTCAATCAATTTTGACGAATGTTCTATGAGAACTGACCATACAAGCGTTGTGTTACTGAATAAAATAAGTATGGAGAGGAGGGGAAATATGAAAAGTTTTCATTGTCATTCATGTTCGTCTTGTAGCAAAAATACGTGTAGTTGCGTATGCGAAACATTAAAAGGGATCGCCAAG
Organism: Geomicrobium sp. JCM 19037; assembly: GCF_000698105.1. NCBI lineage: Bacteria > Bacillati > Bacillota > Bacilli > Caryophanales > Geomicrobium > Geomicrobium sp. JCM 19037. Next base: position 86,847 of record NZ_BAWZ01000013.1, read on the forward strand.
GAACAAGATCGTGTACAGAAGTCATGTGGCAACGGCTGTTATGAAAAATTGTTAAACCCAGAGCCTGTTTATGATACCGTTCCGTTAATTTTAACGACAAATATGAATCGGTTATTATACGCATTAGGTGATACACGTGAGGGTGAATCGTTTATTACTGTATTTTTTAGGGTAGACAGAGTAGATGGGAATTGTGCGGTTTTAGAGTTGCTTAGGCCTTTTCCTGAATTGGAGATACCAGCTGGTATGGCTGACGTCCCTTTAAATCAAGTTGTTCGAAATAATGATTTGTTGCTCGTCCGCACAGGGCAATGCACGATCGTGGACTGCGAATGTTTATGTACGCTAAAATGTCTTGATCCATCATTTGTAGAATAAATGAAACCATTGATGCAATGATACGTAAAAATAGTGTAGGATAGTACTAACGAATTTGGTCGAATTGTACAAGGAGATGATGTCATGAATGGATCATCAATTTTGAAGTGGATATCCGGTGGTTTGGAAGCGGTGCTTGCGATACCAGTTTTAGGTTTTTTTATTTATTGGACAATGGGTCCGACGCCAATGATCATCATGCTCGGTTTACACATTTTAACGCTTGTAATGAGTGTGAATGACGGGAAGAAGAAACACGGAAGCATCCTCGGTATTGTTACGGCATTTGTTGCATTTATCCCGGTCATTGGTATGATGATGCACGCCATATCGGCAACCCTTTTAATGTAGATGCGAAACGATCTGAAAAAGCGATTGAAATGTAGATCGACACGACCCGGTGTCGGTCTTTTTTTATGTGCGGTATGTACATGAATTTCCGAACGACGAACGAAGGTGTTGTAGCGAATAGCCCTAGTCGCGTACCGTGAGTAAATGAGATAACAAGCGATAAAAGGTTGACGAAATGTGAACGACTACCTCCAGTCTTTTAATGGAGAAATCTTTATTTGCACAGCTTGGCGTGATGATTTTTCTACGGCTGCAGCTCGTAGCAAATCATTCCAATAAGATTACGTGTTTCTCGTATAACGGCAGAGCGGTTCGGTATCAATTAATGTTTATTTTTTATATAACAGTTGTTTACTTTTTATTTTTGTTATAGTACAATGTGAATACGATACAAAGAGGAGGGTTCTTATGGAATTTGTGAAAATGACTGAATTATCTGCAATGCCAACGCGTTGTCAAGATTGTGGTGAGGTACTTCCTGCAGCAAACGATTCATTTTTCACCCAATGTGAACGCTGTCTTAGAAATGTTGAACATGAATAAAACGACTTTAGCTGCCAATGTTGGCGGCTTTTTTTGTCCATAAAAAACAAGGATGAGAAGAAGAGCTCTCATCCTCGGTGGTTCATTTAAAACTGTTCGGTTTCTGTTGAACCTGCAAGTGCAGTTGTGGAGGAAGTACCAGATGATATCGTTTGTGCAACTTCATCAAAATATCCGGTTCCTACTTCTCGTTGGTGCTTTGTCGCTGTGTAACCACGAGATTCCGCATCGAATTCATCTTGTTGCAATGTAGAATAGGCAGCCATCCCATGGTCTCTGTACTTGGAAGCAAGATCAAACATGCTGTAGTTCAAAGAATGAAAACCAGCGAGAGTAACAAATTGGAAACGGTAGCCCATTTCTGCTAACCGATCTTGAAATTGTTCAATCGTTTGCTCATCAAGATTCGCTTTCCAATTAAAGGAAGGTGAGCAGTTGTACGCAAGCATCTTGCCAGGGAATTTTTCATGAATGGCATCGGCAAACTGTTGAGCTTCCTCAAGGCTAGGCTTTGAGGTCTCACACCAGATCAAATCAGCGTACGGGGCGTAAGCTAGCCTCTAGCAATTGCTTGATCAAGGCCTGCGTGAGTACGGTAGAAACCTTCTGGAGTGCGTTCACCTGTGATAAACTGATGATCTTCTGGGTCAATGTCACTCGTAATCAAGTCGGCCGCATCGGCATCTGTTCTAGCAATAATTACGGTAGGGACACCGGAAACATCAGCGGCAAGACGGGCCGCGACTAAGTTTTTGATCGCGTTTTGAGTTGGTAACAATACTTTGCCCCCTAAATGTCCACATTTCTTCTCTGAGGCGAGCTGGTCTTCAAGGTGAACGCCTGACGCACCTGCCTCAATCATTCCTTTTATCAATTCAAATACGTTAAGCTGACCGCCGAACCCTGCTTCTGCATCAGCGACGATCGGAACAAAATAATCGGTCTCGTCATTGCCTTCCATATGCTGAATTTGATCTGCTCGTTGCAGTGCATTATTAATCCGCTTTACGACTTGGGGGACGGAGTTCGCAGGATATAGGCTTTGGTCAGGATACATTTCACCTGACAGGTTTGCATCGGCTGCTACTTGCCATCCACTTAAATAGATGGCTTTTAATCCGGCTTTTACTTGTTGGACAGCTTGGTTGCCGGTCAATGCACCAAGAGCATGAACTTTATCCATATCATGAAGCTGAGCCCACAACTTGTTGGCACCCGTTTTGGCTAGCGTGTGTTCAATTTGCAAAGAACCGCGCAAACGGATGACTTCCTCAGCAGAATAAGGGCGATTGATCCCGTCCCAGCGGCTGTCATCTTTCCATTGATCGTTTAATGTTTTCACTTCAGTTTCGAAACTCATGAAAATCCTCTCCCTTTTTGTATTATAACAGTTTTTATATTATGTTAATTAATATATAACAACAACTGTTGTGTTGCAACAGTTTTTTTTAGAAAAAAATAATTGTTCTGACAAAAATAGGCGGAAGTGTGCTGCGATCGCATGGGTTAGGGTGGGAGTTAAACGAGTCGATTCAATTGGTAACAATCACTTCACTGAGCGGATTTTCATGCCTGTGTGAGGGGACTAGTATTAAGCAAAAACATAAAAAACCCCGATCTTCTAGCATAGAAGATCGGGGTGGATGGATTTAGTTAAGGATCGTGACGTTCACTTGTTGTCTTCCGAAATTTAATGCTTCGTCTTTGGTCGCCATATGCAGGTCGATTTTATGACCATTAATCGCGCCACCAGTATCGCCGGCAATTGCTTCACCGTAGCTTCAACATATACGCGGCTACCGAGAGGGATGATGTTTGGATCAACAGCAACTACATTGGCATGAGGGTCATTTCTAAGGTCAATGCCTGTTGCAGTAATACCGGAGCAACCGTTGCAATAAGCAGTATACGCGGTAGCTTCCATTGAAATTGTGGTGCCTTCTGGAGCTGAACTTGTTGATTCACTTGTCGTTTCTGCAGAAGCCGTCGCTTCTTCAGTCGTTTCAGTTGCTTCTTCGGTTGCTTCTTCATTTGCTGGTTCGCTTTCAACAGCTGTTTCTGGTTGTGGTGCTGTAAAGTTAATCATTGCGGAATACGTGGCAGGTCCTGCCAAACCGTCAATATGAATGCCAGCATCTGATTGGAAGCCTTTAACAGCGTCTTCTGTTAGTGGTCCGAAAATTCCGTCAATGGATCCACCGTAATAACCAAATGATTGCAAGTCTTCTTGTAAATATTCAACGAGTACATTTTCATCATCTTTTTCTAATACTGAAAGGGCCCCTAGTGTTTGCGGTCCAGCAATACCGTCAATGAGCAGACTCGCGTCTTCTTGGAAAACTGTAACGGCTTCTTCTGTCGTCTCATCAAAAACTCCATTTATGGACCATCTTCTAAGTACTCTTCTTCAACGAGTAACTCTTGCAGAAGTTCTACATGTTCTTCGTGCTCAGTCCCATCACTTAACTTTTCACTTCCGAATTCACTGGCGTCTGCAGTAATAGGTAGGAAAGCGAAAACAAATCCGGCGGCTAAGGCAGTCATACTAAAATGTTTCACCACATTTGGTGTTTGCATTTTCTTCATGAAGCAAACTCCTCCTCATTGCGTTCGTTAGTTTTAGGTTTGTGTACCTACAACTAGCATCCTAGCAAGCTTTCACTTCTGGACACAAGAGGGTTTGCTACTTTTTAACCGGATTGAAACGGCCTTGTAATAAGGGAAATCTATCTTTCAAAAAAAGCGGATATGCGTAACATACCCGCTTTTTACAAGGTTTTGAGGAACGAAGGGGAGCGAAGTCGAACGACCGTTCATTACGACGTGTTGTTTCGAGGAGGTTCGTCATCGATAAACCCGTGTTTAATAAACTGTTCGATATCCTGAATGACGCCAATATCTTTTAAGATCGTAAGCACAACAAGTAGCGCAGGGCCAAGGAATAACCCGATGACACCGAGAATTTGAAACCCAACAAAGAGAGAGAACAGAACCGCTAGCGTGTTCAAATTCATACTTACGGACAGGACTTTAGGCTCTAATGATTGTCGAACGATGACAACGACGACGTATAAGACGAGTATCGAAATGCCTAAGAAGATTTCTCCAGAAATTACCAGATAGATTCCCCAAGGAATGAGAATCGTTCCTGTTCCTAAATAGGGGAGAATTTCTGCAACACCGGTAATCAAAGCCATCGTTATCGCATTCTCAACGCCGAGGATTAATAGCCCGATGAGCACGACGACTGTCGTTATGATCATTAAGATTAATTGAGCTCGGATAAATCCCCATACACGAGTCTTAACTTCTTGAACGAACAGCGTAAATTTCGTTTGGATGCCAACAGGCACTCTACTTTGCAAACTTGCTTTCATCGTTCCTACATCTTTACCAATGAAGTAAACAGCAAGGATGACGAAAATAAATGCAAATAAAAATGCAGGGATACCGGAAACAACATTTGTGAGTCCGTTTGCTAACGATTGTGCAACGTTACCAATAATGTTCCCTAGTTGGTTCCCTAGTTCTGTTATTCCTTGTTGAAGCGTTTGTTGCTGTTCAACATTTAAGTTATCAATGAACCAATTCATTTCTGTCCAAATCGGTAGTACGAAACTGTTAAACATTTCTTGTAGCTGGGCTGCGCCTTGTTCAATCCACCCCGGTAACTCGTGTGAAATCTGCTGGAAAATATAAATGATAAGGAACGTAATTCCAGTGATTACACCACCAAGTACAGATATACCGATTAATACAGTCGTTAGTGATGCGAGCGTTGATGGAAACTTGAGCCTAATCTTCAATAGTCGTAAAAGCGGTGCAAACATCCAAGCGATCAATGCAGCAATTACAAAAGGGTAGGTAATTGTGAAAAGGTAAGCACTCACTAAGATGATGAGAATGGCAATTAAAATTACACTTACTGCTCGCAATGAAATCCAAGCTTGTTCTTTAGTCATTGTCTGTTCGCCCTTTCTAAACAAGGGATGGACACCTAGTATATCAAAACTTTACATATCAAGGTAACGGATGCAACATCTGGCTTGTACATCTTTCATTATATGTAAGCAGACGTTAGGTTAATCCTTACAATTGAGACAAATAGATGAGAGGGGTTTTGAATGCCAAGTTCAAACCCCTCTCATCAGTTGTTACGATTGTGCGTGCCCAGCTAGTACATACAATACAACGGTGGAAGCGAGATGGGAAGAGAAGTCTGTTTGGTCTTGTTGTGGATATACTTCCACGAAGTCCATTCCGCATAGCCCTTGTTTACCAAGCTCATGAATCACAGTGAGCAACTCATAGGAGGTAAGGCCGTTAGTATCAACCGGTCCCCCTGGATTGTACGCATGGTCTAACACATCACTACATATGGAAAGATATACAGCATCTGTACCTTTTGAAGCTTGCTCATACATATCTCTAGCTAGTTGCCGTAAATCCTTTGTTTCTTTAAATTCATTCACAGTGCGAGTGATTGCCCCAGCTTCCTTGGCGAACTTTCCACTTTCTGGCTTATTTCGTGGTCCGTGAATTCCCGCGTGAACGAGTGCAGTATTCTCTACCGCATCAAGCTCATATAGTCGAGCAAATGGGGTATTTCGTGCATACAAATCACCATTGAAATCTGGCATGTTGTCATAGTGAGCATCTAGATGAATGACACCGAGTTTTTTGCCGGGGTTTGTCTCAGCCCAGCCTTTTAGAATTGGATAGGTAATGCTATGATCCCCGCCTAAAGCGACTGGGAAGACGTCTTGCTCCCAAGTATGTTTGGAAAATGACGTAATCCGTTGCATCGTATTTTCCACTTCAGCTGGAATGACATCCACATCACCCATATCTGATAGCTTGAGGTGTTCAAACACATCAATATCGTCAAGTTCAGGTAAATAACCGCTATACCTCGCTGAAGCAAGACGCATTGATTTTGGCCCGAGCTCCACCCAGTGTAGTCTCCCCACGTCACGCCCCCTTCCCAAGGAACGCCGTATACGACGACATCGGTATCTTTGATATTTTTGTCAATTGCCCATTTAGCTCCTAAAAAACATGGCGTATTCCCATATACATAAGCACTCATTCGATACTCTCTCCCAACATGATTAGCTAGTAATTAACGTAATGAGATCTTCTCGGTCAATGGCACCAAAATATTTTTTGGTGTCTAACTGCTCAACAGCAACTCGAATGTCTTCCTCTTTGTAGCGGGTGCCAACAAAATGTGTCTCAGCTTCTTCAATTTCTCCAGTGCCGAAGAAATCACCAAAAATATTCATTTCCGAGATGACTCCTTTTTTCACTTTAAAACGAAAATCCACGAGCCCAGCTTGGAACTTTTTCGAACGCTTAATATCGTAAGAAGGGGATTTCCCGTAGTTCCACTCCCATTTTTGATACCGTTCTTCGGAAATTTGCTTGATCTTTTCCCAGTCTTCATCCGTTAACGTGTAGCGCGAGAAATTAGCGTCCCCAGCAAAAATCGATTGGAGAAGACGTTCCTTAAATTCTTCCATACTTAAAGGCTCTTCAATAAATTCGTTAATGTTCGCGACGCGGCTACGTATGGATTTAATCCCTTTTGAACGAATCTTCTCGTCGCTTACATTTAGAGCAGACACGACATTTTCAATTTCAGAGTCCAGCATCAATGTGCCGTGACTAAACATTCGCCCTTTTGTCGCAAACTGGGCATTACCAGAAATCTTCCGCCCATCTGCATGTAAATCATTCCGACCGCTTAACTCAGCAGGTACGCCCATTTGCTGGAGTGCTTCCACAACGGGCTCGGTGAATTTCTTAAAGTTACTAAAACTATTCCCATCATCATTTGTAATGAAACTAAAGTTTAAGTTGCCAAGATCATGATAAACAGCACCACCACCAGATAAACGGCGAACGACGTGCAAGTTATGGTCGTTTACGTAGTCACGATTTATTTCTTCAATCGTATTCTGGTTTTTACCGATTATAATGGAAGGTTCATTAATGTAAAAAAGCAAATACACATCATGCTCGTCAAAATGTGTAAGGATGTACTCTTCGATTGCTAAGTTTATTCGTGGGTCTGTCGTGTTTGCATTATCAACAAAAATCATAAAAACATCCTCCTTCATCTATCATCTATTGTATAGAAGCTCGCGAATGTTTGCACGTATCGGCGTATATTTATGATATACTAATTTGAAAATAAGGAGTGATGAGTCGTGACTGTACTTAAGCAAATTGCGATGGATAATGTCCAGGAAATTGTCCAGCACGTATCCGCGCGTAAAGTAGAATGCATTGTCGCAGCGGTTCTATTGGCTATAGCTGCTGTCATCGGTTGGTTAACAACGGGGATTATTGACTCGGGCCGAAATGGCATTATTCGCTTTTATATCGGTGGAACGTTTTCATTTTTCGTAATGTTTATGATTTATTTGTACATTGATCAGTTGTTGTCATTAAAGAAAGCGTAAATGACAGGCTTTTTTTGCACTTTTACTTTATATCTGTCAAAATCCCTCATAGGTGTCTATGCTGGGATTTTGTTATGTGCAATGTATTCTGTGAGATGAACGGAAATTATTTAAATAACAACCTCATTAAAGGGTGTGAGAAAATTGAATCGAACGTTATCTAAATCAGCAGTTTTTATCATGTTATTCGCGCTAGTCGTCGTCGTTGTTGTAAATGCGATGGCAAATGGATTGCCAATCAATGGACAAACGACAGGTGAAATTGCCGACCAGATCGGCTTGCTGTTCATTCCGCCAGGTTATGTATTTTCAATATGGGGACTTATATATGTGCTTCTACTGATCTGGCTAGCTAAATTCATGACGTCAAATGGACGAAGAAAGTCATTTGCTCCGGCGCTGTTGTACCCGTTTTTAGGAAGTGCACTCGGAAATGTTGGGTGGCTAATTAGCTTTCATTATGAATGGTTCTACGTGACGATGTTGTTTATGTTGTTGCTGCTATTTTCACTCATTCGCTTACATTGGTTAATTTCAAACGCAAGAGACCGTGGTCCTTTTGACTTGTTTCCAATTTCTGTCTATATTGGTTGGATATCAATTGCAACAATCTTAAATGTAGGTATTGTGCTTGTAGCGATGGGCGTAGACCCGATTGAAGGGATCATTGTTTCAGGTCAAGTATGGACCATCATCGTATTAATTATCGGGGTTGTTCTCGCTGTAACATTCATGAACAGGTGCAAAGATGCGGTTTACCCGCTCGTTTTTATATGGGCATATATCGGCATTGGTATTGAACGCGCCGAAGGGTTTGAAATCATTTCAATGACGTGTTGGATTCTCGTAGTCGTGATGAGCATCATGATTTTGATTCACCTTATTAAGAGAAGGTAGGTTACACGTGCTTGAAAAAGGGAAGGGTGTACTGTAAGAAAGGAATGATAAAGATGTCAGTAACGAAAGAAGATATTCATCAACTTGTCGATCGATTAAAAGAAGATCAGTTAGATGAAGTGTATGAACATGTGAAGGACCTCTTAGAAGGAGAGCAAGTTGATTTTACCGACAGTGAAATTGATGGGCTTGTAGACCAAGACGAATACTATAAAGATGAAGAACAGGCATCAGACGTGCAAAAGCAACAAGATCTTTCTGTACGTGAGAAGTTATAGAAAAAGAAAGTGTCCCAGATGTACAGTCTGGGGCACTTTTGTGCAATATTCATTAAATGTCTTAGAAGCTCGCACAAATGGTATAGACTATGGGTGGAAGATGTGAAAGTTTGTGAAAGCGGTTTTTTTTGTTTAGTTCGGTTTAAAAATGGAAAAATAATAACTAGAGCACAACAAAGTAAAAAAAATCTACGTATTTTATTTAGGAGGAAATGAATCATGAATAAAAAGTTATTATACGGTGCACTATCAGGTGTTTTTGCAGTAGGAATGCTAGCAGCATGTGGTGATGATGCAGAAGATCCAGCAGGCGATGACATGAACGGAGACGGCGGCGCACCTGAAGAACCAGGCGACGACGATATGGACGGCGGCATGGATGATGACATGGGCGACGATGATATGGACGATATGGATGATACAGAAGACGATCTTGATTTAGATGAAGATATGGATGAAGATATGGAAGATGACGACGACGATATGTAATCATCTGTAAGAGCTGACCGATTTTAGGTCAGCTCTTTCTCTTTTTAAAGAGAGTGGCGGCATGATATGATATGTCCGGATAGGAAGGGGATGACCTCGTGAAAAAAAAGAATGGTATGTTGTATGGAAAGGACGTTCACCGGGCATCTATGAAACCTGGGCGGAATGTGAGAAGCAAGTAAAAGGGTATCAAGGGGCGAGGTATAAATCGTATCCGTCACTTCAAGAAGCAAAAGCAGAATACAAGCAAGGGTACCAAAGTCCAAAGTCTAGTGGGCAGATTAAACGCTCAACAACGACTACAACACCTATAGAAGAAAGTGTCAGTGTAGACGCAGGCACTCATGGGAATCCTGGTCCTGTAGAATATCAAGGCGTATACACAAAAGATGGAAAGCTTCTGTTTAAGAAAGAAGCGTATCCGCTTGGCACAAACAATATGGCTGAATTTCTTGCGATTGTTCATGCATTTAAATTTTTGCATAACAACAAAATGAATGTTCCAGTCTATACCGATTCACAAACGGCGATGGGTTGGGTGAAAGCGAAGAAAGCGAAAGCAACGCTCGTTCGAAATGAGAAGAGTGTTGCGATTTGGGACGACGTGCAGGAGGCGGAACAATGGTTGCGTGACCATAATCCATCGTTTACGTTACTCAAATGGGATACAAAAGCCTGGGGTGAAATTAAAGCGGACTATGGCAGAAAATAGCCGTATGTTTGAGGAAACGTTTTGATAGGGAATATAATGATAAGTCATTGAACGAGGAGGTTAAACAGCATGAAAAAGCAAACGGCGACCTTTGCTGGTGGGTGTTTTTGGTGTATGGTAGGTCCATTTCAAGCGGAAGATGGCGTGATGAGTGTCCGCTCGGGTTATACTGGAGGCCATACGAAAAATCCGACGTACAAGGAAGTTTGTTCGGATACAACCGGTCATGTAGAAGCGATTGAAATTGTATTTAATGAAGACGTGGTCAGTTACAAGCGTCTGTTGACTATTTTTTGGCAGAACATTGATCCTACAGACGGTGGTGGACAATTTAACGATCGTGGTGAATCGTATGAAACAGCGGTTTTCTACCATAATGAGGAACAGCAAACACTAGCGGAACAATCAAGAAAAGATTTGCAAGAAAACGGTCCGTTTACAGGAGAGATTGTCACACCGATTCGTCCGGCAGCACCGTTTTATGATGCCGAAGAAGAGCATCAAGATTATCACTTAAAAAACCCTTTCCATTATCAATTGTACAAAAGAGGATCTGGTAGGCAAGGATTTATCCAAAAGCATTGGGGGAATGAATGATGACGGAACGTCAAGATCAAAACCTTAAAGAAAAACTTACGAAAATGCAGTATGAAGTGACTCAAAATGATGCAACTGAACCTCCGTTTCAAAATGAGTATTGGAATCATTTTGAAGAAGGGTTGTATGTGGATATCATATCTGGCAAGCCTTTGTTTACGTCTAAAGAGAAATTCGAGTCGAGCTGTGGCTGGCCGAGCTTTACGAAGCCGGTAGATGAAAAGGTTGTGGCTGAGAAGGTAGATACATCTCACGGATGAGAAGAACAGAAGTGAGAAGCCACGATGCAGATTCACACCTAGGCCATGTATTCCCCGATGGTCCGGGACCAGAGGGCTCCGTTATTGCATCAACTCAGCATCGATTCGCTTTGTTCCTTATGATCAGTTGGATGAGTTTGGGTACGGAGAATATAAGAACAGGATTAAAGATAAGTAAAATGAATGAACATTCCAGATTACTATCGCGAGAATACTTCTTGGAGCATCCCAATACGTACCGCGAGTATTATGAGTTGCCCGCTGATGTAGATCATGAACTTCAGCGGGTTTTGCTTAACGGTAAACAGATTGCCTTTCAATATTTCTTCCCAGAGAAGTGTGAACAGTTCGTTTTGTTTTTGCATGGGTTTATGGACCATGTCGGCCCTCAAGGTCCATTTATTCATCGTTTAGTTAACGAAAATATAGGAGTGCTCGCCATCGACTTCCCAGGACACGGGCTTTCAGAAGGAGATCGGTATCATATTGATGATTTTAATCGGTATGAAGAAGTGTTAGAAGAAGGGTTGGCACAACTCATTCAAAGAGGATACGGTGACCTATCGTTATTGGTCATAGTACGGGTGGAGGCATCGCTTCGAATTATTTATGGAATGATGAAAGACTCTTTCGTATTAAGAAGTTAGTTTTAGTTGCGCCACTTGCGCGAACTAAGGGTTGGTTTACAACGAAGTTGGGGAGTGTGTTTATCGATCTTTTTAGCGACGATGTTCCGCGGAAGTTTCGAGCAAACTCAGGGGATGAAGGGTTTGTTGATAAGCAACGGACGGACCCTTTACAAGAAGACCGAATTCCTCTCGATTGGGTCAAAGCGATGGTTGATTGGGAGAAATCTTTTCGAAAAGATAGCTCTCGGAAAGAGTCAACGCCAATTGTCATTTTTCAAGGCACAGAAGATGGACCGTGAGCTGGGAGTATAACTTGAAGTTCTATGACCGAAGGTTTGCCAATAAGAAGATCATCCTCATTGACGGTGGGGAGCATCAATTGCTTAATGAAACAGAAGCGATTAAACAGATGGTTTATTCATTAATCGTTCGAGAAATAAAAAATAAAAAGAGGCACAAATAATGGGCCTCTTCTTTTCTTGCATAATTAAGCTTCTTTCTTTGAGAAGCTTCTTTTCTTTAAGCGGCGCAATTGACGATCTTCAACACGTTGTTCAATTGCATTTAACATATCTCTATCTCTCTCAAGGTCTTGTTTATTCTGGTCTACAAGCTCTGAAAATGAGGTTCGGAATGGTCTGCGCATGGTTCTCCGTCCTTTTAATTAGTATATTCAAAGAAGAAGGTTTTTCCTTCTTGTAAGATTATTTTACCCTATTCTCCCTACTTTAAACATTGATAAATTGTTACAATTTGAAGAAAATGCGATATGATGACAGAAGTTTGACGAAATAATCTTCAGACTTGAACGGTTTAAATCAAATGTTTGTAATGTATAATAGAAGTAATTCATTTTAAATCGGAGGGATCATCTTGACAAAAAGCAAAAAGCAATGGACATTTTGGGTTATCATCGGAGGGATTTCAGCAGCATTGAGCTATGTGCTGTTGAATAAGAATACGAGAGAAAAGACCGTCACCTATGTGAAGGAAGGTGCGCAGTTCGTTGACGAAACGAGTCGATTTGTAAAAGATAACCAAGAAGAAATTCGTACCCTTATTCGAGAAACGACCGATAAAGTGAATGCACTTGTAAACGTTGCAAGCAGAGACGTAGAAGAAATAGCCAAGCACACCTCCCATTTAAAAACGACAGCTACAGACTTTATCGATACAGCAAAAACGGCTGCGAATGAATTGAAACATCAGAAGCAAGTAGAAGAAACTCCACTTGATCTGCCTACAGAAACCGATGAGAAAAAGAATGTTTAATGTCCTCTAGCTGCGGTAATACATACTATAATTGCAGCTAAGGAGGAGTTTCTTTTGGCACTAGCAGAAGAGATGAAACACCTTCAACAGGTAACGAATGATGAAGGTGTCCTAACGATTTATCTAAATACAGATTTTGCCAATCAAAACCAACACCGTGGTGAGTGGAAGATTCGCCTGAAAAACGGTAGCAAAAGGTTGGTAGAATATGCGGAGAAGAGTGAGGACAAAGAGCAAGTAAAGCAACTAAAGCGCCTATTAGATGAAGTCGAGACGTACATTCAAGATAAGCAAGCAGAAATGCAACGAAGCTTAGTCATCATCGCATCGGCGGACGGGTCTCTCTGGTCTGCCACATGCTTCAAGTTCCAGTAGAGAGCGCCTTTCATTGGGAACGTACGCCAGAGCTAACCCAACTGCACGAACTTTACAAACAGTATCCGAAACTGGAGTCATCGTAACGCAAAAGCGGGACGTGTTACTCATTGATACTGCGTTAGGAGAAGTGCGTGATGAACTGAAGTTTCATTGGAGCTTTGAGACTGATGATTGGGTACAGCGCGATGCAGGGCATACGAGTGCGCCTGGCGGAGCGGATACGGCAGCGGATGAATTTGATCGTCGCTTTGAAGAGAATATGCAACGCTGGTACAAGAAGTTAGCCCCGATCTTAACGAAGGAGCTGAAATCTAGAAATTTGGAAGATGCTTATTTTGTTGGATCAAAAGAAATGACAGATGAGCTTACACAGCATATCGATGACAGCAAAATCCGTGGCAAAGTGCAGAAGAACTTAGGGTCGAAACCGACTCATGAAATTCTTAACACTGTGTACGGAGAATCTTTACGATAATAAAGAGCGAGCAGTCGGATCACGTATGATCGGACTGCTCGTTTTTGTTTTTGAGTAATTGTTTTAGTTCCTGTAGCACGGGCATGTTTACATAGTCATCATCTGAGATCGAGCTCCACTCAATGCCTGACGGCTTGACTTGTTCGGGCAGATGCAACGCTTTCTCTTCCGTGATGATCCAATCAACGGGCACATCGAACGTTTCACTCGGCAAAGTGTCATCAATGAGTTGTAAGTGATGAATCGTCGTCACAACTGGCACCGGTTTGTTGCCTAGCTCGCGAATGATTCCGTACTCTCGATCAGCAAAACCAGCCCTTTACCGATACGGTGACCATTGTGATCAACAGCAACAGAACCCATAAGCATAAGGTCTATGGCAGGCAGTTCGTGCAAAGGGATGACTTCACCATATGCATTGATATGTTTCAAACTAGCCGCTTTTCGCTCACCGCCCGCTGGAACACTGCCTGGTCTGACGATGATAAAGCCGTCTTTAAGGCGAGGTGTGGGGACGAGTAGCGTTTTTTGATCAGCGATGACCCTCGCTCGAATCGGAAGTTGTGGCGAATCAGGATTCACTTTCACGACGCTAGCTTTTTTGTAAATATCCAGTTGAAATAGCTGCTCTGCGGCCCTTTCGGCACCTTTAAAGTTCGGGATTCTCCCATGAAGGGGGAAAGGAAACCGACCAGACTTCGTGCGCGTCAGCTCCTCCCACACCTCTTCTCTAATCTGTTGTTTTTCTTTCAGTTTGCACACCTCCAGGCCCATCTTCGTGAAAATTCATACGGATGGCGTTTAACTGTGCACCGAGTAATATCATAAGACCGGTTAAATAAAACCAAATCATAAGGCCAATAATGGTGCCTAAGCTTCCGTAAATAATGCTGTAGTCATTCCACTGGTTATAATAAGAAAATCCTAATGAAGCAGCTTGCCAGCCGACCGTTGCAAATAGCGCACCTGGCCAAGTGTCTCGCCAACTTATGCGTCTGCTCGGCACGATCGTATACAAAATGATGAGAACAATACCGACAATCAGAATACCAATTGACCAACGAGCAAACGACCAAACAGGCGCAATCCAACTTCAAATCCTAA
>NZ_BAWZ01000012.1:0-104104 GCF_000698105.1 Geomicrobium sp. JCM 19037
AGATAGCGAAATTGCTGAGATGACGGATTGTCTATTAGGACATTAAGGTATTATGACCAAATCAAATTATTGAGTCCTTCTGAATACACACATTCAGGACACCGTAGATACTCACGTGAAGATTTACAAAGATTGTTAGAAGTTCTATCTTTTAAGAAAATGGGGCTTTCTTTAGAAGATATCAGCTCATTAAAAGAGCAAGGAAACGCTTCATCGATTGTAGAGATCTTAAGTAACCAAATAGAAAGGATGAAATTGGATATAAAGATTCAGCAAAATCTTTTAGAGCAGTTACAAAGCGTGCAGAAAGAATTAGCGAATTCCAAAGAAGAACGTATTTCGATACACAGTCTAACAACATTATTCGAACTCATGAAAGTGAATCAAGCAAAGTATTTTAATCAAAGACAAATTGACAGCATGAGACAACATTATCAAGAATTAGATGAAGCCGCTATTCAAAAGGGAGAAAAGGAATTTAAGCTTGTTTTAGATGAATTACGAAACAGGAAAGAGCGTGGGTTAACAAGCTCGAATGCTGAAGTTCAAAGCTTAGCTCGGAGGTGGCAAGCCATTATTGATTCCATTTCTTCAAATGATCATGAATTACGGATGAGTGCAGAACGCTATTATGCAGAAAATCCTGAGATTGCGATGAGCGTTGGCATTGAACCATCTCTCTATAAATACATTCAGGATGCTTTAAACGATAATTAGTTTTCCTCTGCTGTACTCAACGAACGGGTACCACTTAACCTTTCCTTCGCAAAGCGTGTGACTCAAACTTGAAAGAAGAAAGTAGGTTTTGGAAGGAGAGAGTCGTTCATTTTCTTTAAAAGCACACGATCTGCTTCCATAAATACTAGTTTGGAATGAGATGTCCATCGATTGGAAGCAAAACGAGGACAAAACGGGCATAATAGGTGATTCTGTTTCCAATCCATGCTCTTTGGAAGTAAACAACGTTTTTAGCTACCTTAAGCGTCGAGGGAGATCTGCAACCGGTTCTTCCTTCTTTGAAAGACGATGGAAATCAAGCACCAACCGCGCAATTTAGGGGATCTAAAGTTCAACATTTATAGAGTTCTTAAATATCAACCACCAACCGATTGAAACTCAAATTCATTAGAAAACCTCAAATTTCTTTGAGAAGATTCCTTGTTCCGTCCCTCTCGTAATGATCCCTCTAGAAAACACTACCGTGCGTTCGATGTATCCAACTCTAACCAATTGTTTATGGGATGTTTAATTCTATGTTGAGCGGGAACACCTCTTGTACAACCAAAGGAGAGTGGAACGATCATGTTTAAACACGAGAATAAACTATTTATAAACGGTGAATGGATTGATTCAACGAACGATGAAACGATCGATGTTATAAATCCAGCAACAGAAGAAGTGATTGGGACTGTATCAGCGAGTACGAAAGAAGACTTGGATAAAGCGGTGCAAGCTGCACGGGATGCACTGCCCGCTTTTTCAAAATCAATAAAGAAAGAACGTATTGATCTCTTAAATCGCATTGCCGATGAGTATGAGAAACGTAAAGATGAGTTTATTGATGTTATGACAATGGAGCTGGGTGCACCAAAAACGATCTCTGAAAATGTTCATTATGAAATGGGTCTTGCTCACTTTCGTACGGTAGCGAAAGCACTCGAAGACTTCTCGTTTGAAGAAGAGCGTGGCGACCATACGATTGTGAAAGAATCGGTCGGTGTGAGTGGTTTAATTACACCGTGGAACTTTCCGACGAATCAAACGTCAACAAAAATTGCTGGCGCGTTTGCGGCAGGAAGTCCAGTTGTGTTAAAGCCGTCTGAAGAAACACCGTATGCGGCAATTATGCTAGCAGAGATTATTGACCGAGCAGGTGCACCGAAAGGCGCATTTAACCTTGTAAATGGTACTGGAGCGACGATTGGGGATGCGATTAGCTCTCATCCTGATATCGATTTTGTATCGTTTACCGGATCAGGTCCTGTCGGTACACGTGTCATGCAAAACGCTTCAGAAACGATTAAGAACGTTGCCCTTGAGCTCGGTGGCAAATCACCTCTTCTCGTCCTAAAAGACGCTGACGTTCAAAAAGCAGCGCAGTCTGCTGCTGAACACATGATGCTAAATAGCGGACAAGTTTGTTCAGCCGCAACAAGAGTGCTCGTTCCAAAAGAAATGAAAGCCGATTTTGAGCGTGAGCTTGTCACGTCATTAGAAGGCTTCCCAATGGGCGATCCACAAAATACGAGCAATTTTACTGGGCCGTTAATTTCCAAGAAGCAGTACGACACCGTACAATCTTATATTAAAAAAGGTCAAGAAGAAGGTGCTCGGATTGTTCAAGGTGGCGAAGGCAAACCAGACGGACTTGAGACAGGGTATTTCGTAAAACCAACAATTTTCTCTGATGTAACGAACGATATGGTCGTTGCTCGTGAAGAAATATTCGGTCCCGTCACAACCATTATTACGTATGACGGCATTGAAGAAGGCTTACAAATTGCCAACGACACCCCGTACGGCTTGGCAGGTTACGTCGCTGGTGAAGATGAGAAGTCGCTAAAATATGCAGCAAGTCATATTCGTGCCGGTCAAATTACCGTAAATGATGCAAAAACGGACCACTTGGCCCCGTTTGGTGGTTTTAAGCAATCCGGAATCGGTCGTGAGTGGGGCGATTTTGGCATTGAGGAATATCTTGAAGAAAAAGCGATCATGGGAGTATAAAAAACGCCGGAGGTGAACCCTTCGGCGTTTTTAAACACGGAGGGAAGAGGCATGGATATCTATCATGTTTACTAGCCACATGAAAATAATGATGGAATCCATCGCGCATTAAGAGAAGGAATGACCTCTCAAACGATTTCCAAGTGGAATTCAAGAGGGTGTGGAGCCTCTTCCCACACATTATAAAGAAGGTTCAACGAGAAAGTACCGATGATTGGATGGATTTTAGTCAATCTTTCGCAATACATTTATCAGCAGAATCCTTTAAAAACTATTTGCGTTTTCCGTATTCTTCAGATCGGATTATTGCATTCAACATTGAACGAACCGTTGACTTATTTGCATATATAGAAGAAGAGGGCATGGGCAGTGAATACACGCCAGGAATGTTTACAGATCACCTCCCTTCTAAACAAAGGCTTATGGAACAATATTGGAACAGTCGAATGACGCTAACAGATTATCTAGTGCACAAGCCTTATAAGGAAGCGGAGTATATCTGTTTTGATTACATCCCTCCTTATTTAATAGAAGGTTATATGAATCAAAAAAAGTGGCTTTGAGAATGTTGTTCATTCCCATAGCCACTTCTCGATCTACTTATTCTTCAACATCTAACCATTCATCAACCGTTTCACGGTTATCATCAATCCATTGCTCGGCAGCTTCGACTTCATCAATTTCTTCTTCAGAGATCTTGAGCATTACTTCGTTCATATCCTCAGTCGTCCAGTAGAAGTTATCTAGGATTTGGAATGCAACAGGATCGTCCTCTTCAAGACCTTCACGGACGATTGTGCGAATCTCACCGTCTTCTTGGTAGATGCCTTTTGGATCTTCAAGAAACTTTAAGTCATGGGTATTAAATTTCCAGTGTGGTTGCCAACCTGTTACAACAATGGGTTCTTCATTTTCGATATGTGTCGACAATTCTTGAGTCATAGCAGCATCAAAGCTGGATTGTAGTTGAACGTCATCAATTTCGTATTCCTCTAGAACCGTTTCAGTCGTCGAGTTCACACCAGCACCAGCGTCGATGCCAGTAATGTGAGAAACGACAGAACCATCGAGTTCTTCAATGCTATCAATATCCATATACGTTGGCACAGCTAGACCCGTTTGTGCACCTTCCAAGTTTGGCCCGAGATCGACGACTGATCACCGAACTGCTCATAATCATGCTGCATATCATCAGGTAGCCAACCAGCAATATGTGCATCGGCTTCCCCTTCTGCAACACTTGCCCACATGACGCCTTGCTCAACGGTCGTTATGGTTACATCATAGCCCGCTTCTTCTAATACAAGCTTCATGACATTGTTAGACGCAATTTCAGAATCCCAAGTAACGTAGACGAGCTCGAGTTCTTTGTCTTCTTCTGCCGTCGCGCTTGTGTCTTCGCCATTGTTTGTACCGTTATCACCGCAAGCAGCTAATGCTAATGCGGATACACTTAAGAGTGGAAGTTGCCACTTCTTCATGATTCGAATCTCCCCTTCGGTTAATTCTGTTTGTTTAAAACAAATTAAACATTATGTACAGACTATCATAGATCACCAATCTGTCAACGTTTAAACTACTATACCATAAAAACAAACTTGCAAATGAAGGTAAGGATCGATATACTTAATTTTGCGTTCGTTCGAAACGTTTTAAATAAAAGGGGTGCTACTATGTCAGAACCAACAGCAGCTCACGAAGAACTAGAAGAGGCACACGCACAAATTAAAAATGGCATCGCAGATACAATGGATATTTACGGCGTAAACCGATCCGTTGGTCAACTGTACGCAACACTCTATCTAAGTGATGAGCCAATGACATTAGATCAATTACGAGATGAGCTTGGTATGAGCAAGGGCAGCATGAGTCTTGGAGTACGTAAACTTCTAGATGAGAAGATTATTCATAGAGTTTACCGTAAAGGTGAAAGAAAAGACTTGTATCAAGCTGAACAAGACTTTTTTCAATTTTTTATTTCATTTTTTACTCGCCGCTGGGAACGAGAAAAGAATGTAAACTTACATGCAATTAAACAAGCACAGCCGAGATACAAGAAAATTATGGAAGACACAGCCGCCCCAGACAGTGTAAGAGAAGAAGCCACGTATCAGTACAATAAGATTAATGAATCGCTTCAATATTATCGTTTTCTCGATATCTTAGTTGAAGAGTTTGAAGAGGGCGACCTTGCACAGCGGCTATTGGAAAAGCATGAAGCGAAAAAGAAAGAAGGAAGCTGATCATCATGATTGGTTTCCTCCTTTCTTTTTTTGTTTTTTCTTTGACAGGATAAAAACGGCATGTTAAGTTATAAACATAGAACTTTAATATATATTAAACAAATTGAAGGAGTGAGTTCCTTGAACGTAAACATGTACATTAATGGAGAGTGGACCGATGCGGTTCACGGATCTAAACGAGACATTATAAATCCCTACAATCAGGAAGTTATTGCAACGGCTTCAGAGGGAACACGCGAAGATACTGAACGAGCGATTAAAGCAGCAAGAGTCGCTTTTGATTCTGGAGAGTGGAGCAACACACCAGCAGGAGAGCGTGGGAAAACTGTGAATGAGATTGGAAGGCTCATTCGAGAAGACAAAGAAGAACTGGCTCGTCTAGAAACTTTGGACACAGGCAAGACGATTGAAGAAAGTCGCGGAGACATGGACGACATTGCCGATGTATTTGAGTACTTCGGTGGATTAGCAGATAAAGATGGCGGAGAAGTCATCCCAAGTCCAATCCCAGACTCAACGAGTAAAGTCGTTCGAGAGCCAATCGGCGTATGTGGCCAAATTACACCGTGGAATTACCCATTGTTACAAGCCGCGTGGAAATTAGCACCCGCACTTGCTGCAGGAAACACACTTGTCATGAAGCCAAGTGAAATTACACCGCTCACAACAGTACGTGTGTTTGAACTTTTTGAACGAGCAGGTCTACCAAAAGGAGTAGCCAACCTCGTTCTTGGGGCGGGAGCAGAAGTCGGAGCGCCTTTATCAGAGAGCTTGGACGTGGATCTTGTTTCATTTACAGGCGGTATTGAGACAGGGAAAACGATCATGCGTTCAGCGAGTGATAATGTAAAGAAAATCGCACTTGAACTAGGTGGTAAAAACCCGAACATCGTGTTTGCGGATGCGGACTTTGAAACAGCCGTTGACCAAGCGTTAAATGCAGCCTTTTTCCACGGAGGTCAAGTATGTTCGGCAGGTTCACGGTTACTCGTAGAAGAGTCGATTCACGATACGTTCGTTGATGAAATCATTAAACGAGCAAGCCGTATCAAGCTTG
Source organism: Geomicrobium sp. JCM 19037 (assembly GCF_000698105.1). Lineage (NCBI taxonomy): Bacteria > Bacillati > Bacillota > Bacilli > Caryophanales > Geomicrobium > Geomicrobium sp. JCM 19037. Next base: position 6,028 of record NZ_BAWZ01000012.1, read on the forward strand.
GAAATGGATTTGATGACACGACTGAATCGGGTCCCCTTATTTCAGCAGAGCACCGCGAGAAAGTTGAAGGATATATTGACGTTGGTGTGAACGAAGGGGCAACACTTGCTGTCGGTGGTAAACGACCTGAAGGCAAAGAGTTTGAGAATGGGTTCTTTTTTGAGCCAACGATCTTTACAAACTGTACGGCTGACATGCGCATCGTACAAGAAGAGATTTTTGGTCCGGTCATTACTGTGGAGACGTTCACAACAAAAGAAGAAGCCATTGAACGAGCCAATGATACGATTTATGGCCTTGCTGGTGCTGTATTCTCAAATGACATCGCCAAAGCAGAAGAAGTAGCTGAACAACTCCGCATGGGAACGGTATGGATTAATGATTTCCACCCATACTTTGCACAAGCGCCATGGGGCGGGTACAAGCAATCTGGATTTGGTCGTGAGCTAGGCAAGATTGGACTCGAAGAATATACAGAAGTGAAGCATATTTTCCGCAACCAAAAACCAGCACCAGTAAAATGGTTTAATTCCTAATATATATCTACGATGAAGGAGAGATTTAGACATGAGTATGCACATGAAAGTTGAATCAATGCTTGGCTATCATACATTTGAGGTACCGACAGCAATTAAGCACGGAATTGGTGCCATTCAATATTTAGGAGAAGAAGTAAAAAATCTCGGCGCGTCAAAAGTCATGCTCGTCACGGATCCGGGAATTTATAATGCAGGCGTGACAAAACCTGTTGAAGAAAGCTTAAAGGCAGCTGGAGTTGATGTCGCCGTATTCAATCGCGTAGAACCAAACCCTCCAACGCGTTTAATCGGTGAAGGTTCAACATTCTACAAAGAAAACGGTTGTGATGGACTCGTTGCTGTAGGCGGTGGATCTTCTATGGACACAGCAAAAGCTGTTGGGGTAGAAGTTTCTCATGAAGGTACGGTATTGGATTATGAGGCTGCAGAAGCAAGAAGCCACTTGAAAACCGCATTCCACCACTGGCAACCATCCCAACAACAGCGGGCACAGGTTCAGAAGTGACACAGTGGGCAGTCATTACTGATGAAAAGCGTGAATACAAGTTTAATACAGGCGGGCCATTGATCGCTGCACACTTGACGATCATTGACCCGAAACTCCATGTTTCTATGCCACCACACGTGACCGCTATGACAGGCATTGATGCCATTGCTCACGCAGTGGAGTGCTACACGATGAAATATGCACAACCAGTAACAGATGCTGTTGCACTTCTAGCGATCGAGTATGCTGCAACATACATTCGCCGTGCTTTTGCTGACGGTGAAGATCTTGAAGCTCGTTACGGGATGTCTCAATCAGCGATGCTTGCCGGTCTTTCTTACGGTAGTGAATCTGCAGGAGCTGCGCATGCAATGAGTCAATCACTTGGTGGAATTGTGCCGGTAGCACACGGACAATGTGTGGCAGCGATGATGGGACCTGTTATGGAGTTTAACTGGAAAGGTGCGCCAGGTCGCTTTGCAAGAATCGCACAAGCTTTCGGCATTAATACTGCTGATATGACGACTGAGGAAGCTGCAAAAGCAGCGGTTGACTATATGTACAACCTCGTTGAAGAATTGGAAGTTCCGACGCTTGAAGAACAGGGCGTTGACCCAACACAAGTCGAGCGCTGGTCAAAAGCTGCAATGGATGATCCGCAAACGATTGGAAATCCAAGAGACCTTACCGTTTCTGATTACGAGTGGATTTATAAGCGTTGCTTCAATCAAGTTGAGAAAACGATTTAATGAAAGAAGCCGGCCGTCTCACTGGGAGACGGTTGGTTTTTTTATGGATGAAAGCTAAATGGAATGAACTTAATATTTTCCTTATTTGCGCTATCGGTTTTTGCTTACTAGTACAAGCGGATGATTGTACTCCAGAGCACAAGTGCAACATCGGCGGTCAAAAATCGCCCGCCGTGTTTTCTATGCACTCCAGAGCACAAGGGCAACACGGCTTACTTTTCTGCCTACTGGCTAAGGTGTATAGAAGGAAGTCCAAATGCATCAAAAATCCATTTACGTGACACTTGTGAGAGGAAAAATCATCACTTTAAAAGTGAATCCGCACATAAACGGAGTCAACGGTCACAAATCGCGATATATGTGACAGTTGAGGCCGAAAGAGGCCGGTTTGACGGCTGAATTGTCACATAAGTGACAGGTCATAATATTCCTTACGCCAAGTGATGAATATCGATCACATCTTGTTACCCTTCGGCAATCCTTCTTCGTGTTGGCGGTAAACCTTGTAGTGACGAACAACGATCGACACCGAAATTGTCGAAGTGAAACGAGGTGAAAATTAATAGCAATAGGGAGGCGTTTCCCCGTAAAGGCCGATCTCGAACATAGGGTTCAGTGAATATCTTTAGTCCAACTTATATAGAGAAGTATTGACAATTTCAATACCCACCCGTAATATAGTAAACAGTTAACATTTCAGAATATTTAAAGAGGTACACGATGCGAATCGAAAAACAGACAATAAGTGAACAAGTAGTCGCAACCATTCGAAAACAAATCTTCTTGCAAGCATACGAGCAAGGTGATGCACTCGTTGAGGCAGAGTTATCCAAGCAATTAGGAGTGAGTAGAGGACCGATACGCGAGGCATTTGCAAAGCTTGAGAGTGAGAATCTTGTTACAAAAAGGTCAAATGGTCGGACTATCGTCAACGGCTTTACTGAGGAAGACATACGGAAATTATACGACAGCCGAATTTTACTAGAGACCCATGCGCTTTCTCAAGCGAATAAAAACGAGGTTGTAGAGATCGTTCCGCGACTGCGGCAATGCATATACGATATGGAAGTCACAACGAACGAAGTAGAAGCGGATGTTCGTTTCCACATGCTCATCATGAAGCTTAGTGGCAACAAAACGCTGCTTCAATTATGGAAGTCTTTAGAAGGGATTTTTGCAACCCTCGTCGACATTACTAGTGATGTATCAGCGCCCAATCATGAGCGGGTTGTCGAGAGGCATCGGGTGATTGTTGATGCGATTCATGAGTATGACTTAGCGTGTGCGAAACAATTGCTAAACGAGCATTTGCTTGAAGCAATGGATTATTGCACTGAAGGAATTGAACAGATAAAGGAGACGTATAACAATGGCAAAAGTTAAATGTGCAATTATTGGCTCTGGAAACATCGGTACAGATTTAATGTACAAGTTGCTCCGAAGTGAAACGTTGGAGCCGACAGCGATGATCGGCATTGATCGGGACTCAAAAGGTTGGCACTAGCGAAAGAGCACGGACTCAAACCGATTTATACGAGTATCGAAGGTTTTCAAGAAGAACCTGAACTCGCAGACATCGTGTTTGAAGCCACATCGGCGAAAGCACATCAAAGCAACGCGCCGATTCTAAAAGCAATGGGGAAGCGGGCGATTGACCTTACCCCAGCTGCAATTGGCCCTTTCTTTGTACCGGCTGTTCAAGAGGATGCAAACTCCGTCGTTGAGCTAGACAACGTGAATATGGTGACGTGTGGCGGGCAAGCAACGATCCCAATGATAAAAGCGGTTTCAGATGTTGTTGGTGTGGACTACGCTGAAATTGTCGCCTCTATCTCAAGTAAAAGTGCTGGCATCGGAACGAGACAGAATATTGATGAGTTTACAGTCACAACAGCACGTGCGATCGAACAAGTGGCGAACGTGAAAGAAGGAAAAGCGATTATCATTTTAAATCCTGCCGATCCTCCAGTTTTAATGAGAAATACAATTCATATGCAACTTTCTGAAGATGCCGATACTCACACTGAAAACATTCTTGCTTCATTAGAGGAGACGTTGAAGAAAGTTCAAGCGTACGTACCTGGGTACCGCTTTAAAGCCGACCCGGTAATTCAAGGGAAAATCGTAACCGTTTCTGTTGAAGTTGAAGGAAATGGTGACTTCCTCCCGACGTATTCAGGAACTTGGATATCATCACTTCGGCAGCGGTCAAAACAGGGGAACTCATGGCAGATCATATGATGGTAAAGGAGTACTAGATCAATGAAAAAAATAATCATTAATGATGTGACGCTGAGAGATGGGATGCATGCCTCTCTCATCAATACTCCAAACAACAAATTGCTCAACTGACTGAACTTTTAGATGAGACGGGTGTGGATATTATTGAAGCCACGCACGGAGATGGACTCGGTGGCAGTTCGATTCAATACGGATTTTCTAAAGAAGATGAAAAAACGATCATCACAACGGCCGTTCAACATGCGAAACAAGCGAAAATTGCTGTATTGCTCTTACCGGGGGTTGGGACGATTGAACATTTAAAGCGTGCTCACTCTTACGGAGCATCGGTCGTTCGCGTTGCAACGCATTGTACAGAAGCAGACGTCTCTGAACAACATATACGTGCCGCCAAAGAGTTGGGTATGGACACGGTCGGCTTTTTAATGATGGCGCATCGAACATCAGCAGAAAATGCTAGAAGAAGCAAAGAAAATGCAAGATTATGGTGCAGACACGATTTATGTCACCGATTCAGCTGGAGCGTTAACGATGAATGAAGTGCGTGAACGCATCCGTTTATTTAAAGAGAACCTGAGCGTAAAAATTGGGTTTCATGGGCATAATAACCTTTCTCTCGGGGTTGCCAATTCCATTGCTGCCATTGAAGAGGGCGCTGACCGAATTGACACGAGTTTGGCAGGCATGGGTGCTGGTGCAGGCAATACCGCAACCGAACAACTTGTCGCCGTCATGAATAAGATGGGGATTGATCACAACGTTGATTTGTATAAATCAATGGATGCTGCAGAAGATGTGATGAAGCCGATGATGAAGCGACCCGTACAAATCGATCCGCTTAGTTTAACGCTTGGGTATACGGGTGTTTACTCAAGCTTCCTACTCTTTGCTGAAAGAGCAGGAAAAGAGTACGATGTAGACCCTCGAGACATCTTAACGAGATTAAGTGAGATGGGTGCAGTGGGTGGCCAAGAAGATTGGATTATTGGGGTTGCGCAAGAGCTAGCGAAAGAAAAAGCGAAGGCAACAGTATAGTATAATCGGGGCAGGTTCTACTCGGTCATCTTTTGACCTTTTAAGACCCCGCCCCATTTTTATGTCCCTGAATATTTGTGATTAATAATCGTATAGATAATCTTTTTTGCTAAGTCACGAATATGAGGCGTTTTTCGATATTGTACATACACAGAATTTGGAATCGAGGAAATCTCATCCACTTTTCGAGTGCAAATGCCATCTGAATACGTTTCATCGATCCCTAACTCCGGTATAATTCCAATACCAATATGGTGAGCGACAGCTTTTAAAAGCATTTCATTATTGTCAACATCGATACGTGTAAGTCCACGAGCCCCGATTAATACTTGATCAATTAAACGCCATAACTCTGTATTCCTCCGAAAGCTAATCATTGTCTCTCCATGTAAATCTTCCAATGTAATCGTCGGTTTATTGCATAGCGGATGATCGGTTGGTAAGACGACGACCAGTTCATTTGAGAAAAGATATTCGGAATCTATATCAGAATTTTTAGACAAAACATTGCGTGCAAAGATCATGTCAATCTCTCCAGCCAATACCCTTTCGTTTAGATTCACAGAGTCATAACCTTCAATGATCTGGATGTTAATGTTGCCGAGTGACTTAATCGTCTTTAATAGCTCAACAATAAAGGAGTAGGAGTAGCCTGGTGAGAAACCAACGCGAATGGCAGGGTCTTTCGTAATGTTAGTAATTTCTTTTGATTGATTAATATAGATGAGAATATTTTTTGCATAATCCTTAAACATATCGCCTTCTCTCGTAAGAAATATTTCATGCCCTACTCGATTAAATAATGTACATTTTAGTATCTCTTCTAAAGATTTCATTCGTGACGTTACCGTTGGTTGCGTCACGTTTAGGGATTCAGCTGCTTTGGAATAGCTTTTATGCTTGGCAATAGCTAAAAAAGTTTGCAATTGATATTCATTCATGACAGATCCCCCCCTCACAAACTTGTAAGCGTATTCAAAAAATGTGTTGTTACTCGTTCCGATTCCCTTATTATATCGAACAAAGGAGAGAAATCCTAGATTGTTGTTCTTCTATAAGCAACAACGCACAGGTTTGTACGCCGTATATCATTTTTCTATACAAAAGACTGAAAACTAAGAAATAATCAATTGGTGTTCTTTTCGTATGAAATTTATGATGAAACTACACAGGGATATTTAGTGGGAAAGGATGGATAGGTTACATGGAAGATCGCTTGCTTAGTGAAACGTTAACGGAAAAGGTAGCGATCGTTACTGGTTCTGCACGGGGAATTGGTTACGAAATTGCTAAGAAATTACTTCATTCAGGTGCAAAGGTTGTCATTGCAGGAACAGATGAAGAACGAACGAAAAGCGCTTACAAACAATTGAAAGCGCTAACAGAACAAGAAGTCATATACTTCACTGGAGATTTATCAAATGAACGGAACGTCGATGACTTGGTGCAATACACATTAAATACGTGGGGGAAGATTGACATTCTCATTAATAATGCCGGGGGAGGAGTCATCTTACCGTTCCTCGAGCAAACGCCTGAAACATTAAGGACGACCATAGATCGAAACTTATGGACCGCGGTCTGGTGTTGTTACAAAGTACTTCCTTATATGGTGGAAAACAATTATGGTCGCATCGTGAACGTCGGTGCGGATTCTGTAAGAAATGGGTTATGGGACCACGCAGCGTACAATGCCGCTAAAGGTGGAATGCACGCGATGACGACAGGACTTGCACGAGAGTTTGCCAAGTATGACATTACCGTAAACACCATTGCACCACCGGCGGTTGATTGTGAAGCACTTGATCGCATTCGCGAGCGAGACGACGCATTGGTAGATAAATATATTGATATTATCCCGAAAGGCAGAGCGGCGAGGATGGAAGAAGTCGCTGATGCTGTCTGGTACGTTTCTACTGAAGGGGCATCTTTTATCACCGGACAAGTGATCAGTGTGAACGGTGGCAGCAACATGCTGTAGATCGAATCTAGAGGAGGAATAAATCATGAGAGAGATTGTTCGAGATAACATTGATAAAAATGAGTTCCTTGTTCACCGGAGTGTGTTTACTGATAAGGAGATTCTGGCACACGAGCGCAAAGAGATCTTTAGCAAGTGTTGGCTGTTTATCGGCCATGAAACCGAAGTTGCTAACAAGGGAGATTACAAGCGTAAGAAAGTTGGCGGCAGAAATTTGCTTTTCGTAAGAAGTCAAGACGAAGAGTTACGCGTTTTGTACAATACATGTCCACACCGTGGTGCACTCGTTTGTCGTGAGGATGAAGGGAATTCTCGGGTGTTTCGGTGTTTCTACCATGCGTGGAGCTTCACCAATGACGGTAAGTTAGCAGGAATGCCAGGCAAAGATGGTTTCCAGATGATTTTAATGATGAGGGCACGAAAGATATGAAAGCCGTGAATCGCGTTGAGAGTTATCGAGGGTTTGTGTTCGTGAACTTTGATGATGATGCATGTACGTTAGATGAATACTTGGCGGGTGCGAAAGAGTATATTGACCTTGCTGTTGACCAAGCCGAACAAGGACTTGAGGCGCTCGGTGGTGTTCAACAATATAGTGTTCGTGCAAATTGGAAATTACTCGCTGAGAACAGTGTGGATTTGTATCATGGAATGCCAACGCATAAAACGTATTTTGATATTAAACAAGCGCAAGACCCTGAGATTAAAAAAGTAAAACTAGAAGGGCAAGGAAAGGACCTTGGCAACGGACACGCCGTTATGGAATATGTTGCACCTTGGGGACGGCCAGTTGCGCAATGGACGGCGATTTGGAGTGAAGAGCTGAAACATGACATGGAGAAGATGAAAGAGCGATTGGTTGAGCGGTTTGGGGAAGAGCGGGCAGACCGCATCGCGAATTACAACCGAAACATCATTATCTTTCCGAATTTAGTCATTAACGACATCATGGCCATTACTGCCCGCACATTTTATCCAACGTCTCCTGGTTACATTGAAGTTTCAGGCTATTCAATGGCTCCTGTCGGAGAAGACGAAGCGCACCGCTTAGCCCGCAACAATAACTTCTTAGAATTTTTAGGGCCAGGGGGATTTGCCACACCAGATGATAATGAAGCATTAGAATTATGCCAAGAAGCGTATACAAACAATTACGAAGTGCAGTGGAACGATATTTCAAAAGGAATGGTGCGTGGTGAAGAGAACACGCTCGCAACTGATGAATTGCAGATGAGAAGTTTTTGGCGTCAATATAAGAAGGTCATTCAATCGTCGCTTGAGAAGGAGGCTGTATACAGATGACGGTTACGAGTGTAACACGACAAGGTATCATCGACTTCTTATTTCAAGAAGCACGGCTATTGGATGAGTGGAATTTGTTGGCATGGGCTGATTTGTTTACCGAGGATGCGACGTATCTCATCCCGCCCATTGGTGAACCAGACGCAAGCCACTCTCGTCGCTATTTTATGTGCATGACAGCAGATCGCGACTCCAAGAACGTGCAGAACGGTTATTGAAAAAAGAAGCTCATGTCGAATACCCCCATTCGACGACGATCCGAAACTATCACAACATACTCATCGACGATGAAAGCGATCCTTCGATCATTAAAGTTGCTTGTAATTTTACAACTCACCGTACGAAGAGAGAAATGTTGGATACGTTTATCGGCCGGGCGTATTTTGATCTAGTACAAACGAAGGAAGGCATCCGAATTCAAAACAAAAAAGTCATTCTTTACCTGGATAGTTTACGCCCCCACGGGAAGATTAGTTTGATCTTGTAGAGAATTCTCTAACACGATGTAGTGGGGCGAGAGCCCCGCTCTCGGCTACTCGACGTGCCGAAGAAAGGAAGTGAACGACGGTGCATGAAGAAGTTTTTGACATCACGATTGTAGGCGGAGGACCGGTCGGAATGTTTACAGCATTTTATGCGGGCATGCGCCAAGCGAGTGTGAAGGTGATTGAAAGCTTGCCTGAACTCGGTGGGCAACTGGCAGCATTGTATCCAGAAAAATACGTGTATGATGTCGCTGGATTCCCGAAAGTACGTGCGGGCGAGCTCGTTCAAGGTTTGAAGGAACAAATGGATCACTTTGATCATCATGTTTGCTTAGGAGAAGAAGTGTTGGAAGTGACAAAAGAAGAGGGTCTATTCGTCATTAAGACGAACCAACAAACGCACTACTCCAAGACGATCATCATTACTGCTGGAAATGGAGCATTTAAGCCAAGAACGATGAAACTCGACAACGAAGATCTATTCAAAGGCAAAAACCTTCATTATGAAATTAAGCAACTGAATGATTTTAAAAATAAAGATGTCGTTGTTTTTGGTGGTGGAGATTCTGCGGTCGATTGGGCACTCATGCTTGAAGGTGTCGCTTCAAATGTCACCCTTGTTCATCGGAGAGACGAATTTCGTGCGCATGATTACACGGTTGAGCAATTAAAGGCGTCATCTGTAAATATACAAACTCCTTTTCGCCCTGTACAACTCATCGGCAAAGAACAAATCGAAGCGGTAATCGTACAGCAAGTAAAAGGAGATATGGAACGAACGATTGAGGCAGATGATTATATCGTCAATTATGGCTTTATTTCGAACTTGGGACCGATTAATGACTGGGGTCTAGAAATTGAGAAGAATTCCATCGTCGTTAACGAACTCGGGGAAACGAGCATTCCAGGAATTTATGCCGTTGGTGATGTGGCGATGTATCGAGGGAAAGTGAAGTTGATGGCCACAGGTTTTGGTGAAGCACCGATTGCTGTCTGTCATGCGAAAATCTTTATTGATCCAAGCCGGTCATTGCACGCTCCTCATAGTACAACCATTATGAGTAAGAAAGAAAAGCAATTAACTTAAAGGTAACGGAGGAATAGTTATGGCGAAAGTGTATGAAGACATTATTAATAAAGATACAGCAACAGAGCGGTTGGAAACGTATTTGCGTACAGTCGCTCACCTCGGTCATGTTGAAATTACCGTAAGTGATTATGAGAAATCGTTGGCGTTTTTCACAGATATTATGGGGTTGGAAGTGACGGAGACGGTAGGGAATCGAGCTTACCTTCGGGCGTGGCAAGATTATGATCATCACACCCTCGTTTTGCAAGAAGCACACACATCAGAAGTGAGGCGCGTCGGTTGGCGTGTAAGCTCAGAAGAATCCCTTTATCTATTTGAGCGAGTATTGAAAGATATGGGTGTACAGTTTACGTGGCATGCAGGTGGGTCGAAGAAAGCGCTCGGGGATGCCATTCATTTCAGATCTCCGGCTGGTGTTCCGATCGAATTGTATTGGGAGAAAGAGCGATTTACGACAAATGATACGAAGTTGCAGTCCAAACTGCCGAGTCACCCGAGTAAGTTCCGCGCGCACGGCGTTTCCCCTAGACGTTTTGATCACGTGAATGTGATGGTAAACGATGTACAAAAGGAACAACAGTGGTGGACAGAATTTCTTGGTGTTCATCATCGTTATTACATTGAGAATGATGAGAAAACACGACTTGGTTCGTGGTTGAGCCGTACGAATATTGCCCATGAAATTGCGTTCATGCGCAATGCGAATCAAGACGGTGCGAAGTTTCATCATCTTGCTTATTATTTAGATTCTCCTGATGAACTCATCCGTGCAGCGAACCTCATGGCAGAGAATGGAATTCCGATTGAGTGGGGGCCAGGAAAACACGGAACGAGCGGTGCCCAATTCATCTATGTGTTTGAACCGTCGGGCCATCGCGTTGAAATTTGGACTGGTGGTATGCTCATCTTTTCCCCAGATTGGGAGCCGATACAATGGACGTCACAAGTCGGTGAATTAGGTCTAGAAATGTGGGGAAGTAAACCACCAAAAACCTACTTTACGTACGGTGTAGGATTAGGAGAATAACATGCTTAATGTTGATTTTCACACGCATATCATTTCAGAAGAGTTTCTTGATTTACGAGAGAAATATGGAGATGACCGGTGGCCGACATTAGAGAAAACTTGCCAATGTGGTGCAAAAATTATGATCAAAGGCAAGAATTTCCGCGATCTTACAGATCAAGCGTGGGATCCGGATAAACGAATCGAAGACATGGACAGAGAAGGCATCGATGTGCAAGTATTATCCCCAATTCCTGTTACGTTCAGTTATTGGGCTGACCCTCAAAAAGGGTTAGAAATGGCAAAGTTCCAAAATGACTTTATTGCGAGCATCGTTGAACAGCACCCGCACCGGTTTGTCGGACTTGGGACGGTCCCTTTACAAGATTCGAAGCTTGCGATCAAAGAAATGGAGAGACTCACAACGGAGTTAGGTCTAAAAGGTGTAGAAATCGGCAGTAACGTAAACGGCCTAAACTTGGATGATTCTTCACTAGATTCATTTTTTGAAGCTGCAAATGATCAACATATCCCTTTATTTATCCACCCTTGGGAAACGCTTGGTAAGGAGCGGCTCATGCGTCATAAGCTCATGTATATGGTCGGCATGCCATCTGAAACCGCAGCTGCTGCTGGTAGCATGATCATGAGTGGCATGTTGGATCGTTACCCAAATCTAAAACTGTGCTTTGCTCATGGAGGAGGGGCCTTGCCGTATCTTCTTCCGCGGTTAGATCAAGGGTACGATGTTTGGCCTGAAATCCGTCAGTCAGAAAAAAGACCGAGCGAATATGTCCAATCTATCTATTTTGATACGTTAGTATACAACCCCGAAAATTTACAGCTTATGATTGACAGAATAGGTGCTGAGCAATTGATTGCCGGTTCAGATTATCCGTTTTTATTGCGCGAAGCACCTTCTGGGAAGGTTGTAGATGACGTCACTCATCTTACAGATGAACAAAGAGAAGGAATTCTCGGTCTAAACGCAATGAAATTTCTTGGGCTTGATCCGAACTTGTTTAACGGTAAAGAGATTGGAGGGAACGCGCGTGGCATACATCATTATGGACGGGTGCCAGCAAGAAAAAGCTAGCGAGTGCGTAGATATTTGTCCTGTAGATTGTATTGAAGAAGGCGACGAGCAATATTATATTGACCCGAATCTATGCATCGATTGTGGAGCTTGTGTCGCTGCATGTCCGGTAGAAGCCATTGTAGCTGAAGAGGATTTACCGAAAGGTCAAGAAGAACAGCGCGAGAAAGCCGAGCAGTTCTTTGTTTAACGACTGTATAAGGGAAGCAACAAGAGACGAGAAGTAGCGATTGTAAAGCTACTTCTCTTTTTTCTGTAAAAAAATGAACGAATTGACGATGCTAAGCGTATCACTTATGAACAGCAAGAAAGGAGGGGTGGGATGGATGAAATAACAAGAGCGAAAAAAGGCGATGAATTGGCGCTCACACAGTTGTTACTGGATCATTATGATTTCGTCTATCATTATCTTCTAAAGCTCACCCTTCATCCACAGATGGCTGAAGATCTTACGCAAGAATCGTTTATAAAGGCGATTGAGCGAATAAAGCAATTCAATCCAAAGAAAGCTGCGTTTTCAACGTGGCTCATCCAAATTGGAACGAACCTTTGGCGCGATGAGCTTCGAAAAGAGAAACGACGGAAGCGATATACAAACGATAGGCAATTGGAATGGGAAATGAGGGAGGAACCGACAGCCGATTGGCTAGCTGTCACATCAGCGCTTGAAAATATTAAACCGAAAGAGCGGATTCCACTCATTTTGAAACATTATTATGGATACGGATATGATGAGATTGCCAAAATCGTTGGAATCCTTCGGGCACAGCAAAGTCAAGAGTGCATACCGGGATGACTAGTCTGAGAAAGGAGCTAAATAATGGATGAGAATAAATTGAAAGAGCAACTGCATCAGTTGCACCGTGTGCAACCGAAACAAAAGCCTTCACCAATTGAAATGCACGCGCTCGTCCGTGAAACTCGTAAGAAGAAACGCTTCGAATTGGCTGTTTTTATCCTCATTGCGCTTTTCATTGCATCAGGTACGATCCTTTTGATGACCAAACAACCGTATGTATTCCTGGCAATACAAGCGATCATTATTTTCACTGTATTACTCGGACTCGTTGCGAGAAGGAAGGGGGCGTACGATGAGTCATGATCTATTAGAACTCCCGATTTGGCTACTTACGATCCTATTCATAGCACTTTTAACTCAAGGCACCTATCTATTTGTCAATGCAAGGCGTAACGGTCGAATGTACTGGTTTTGGGGGATTTGGGGGATGTTGAGCTTCCGATGCCGCTCATTGTCTACTTGTTGTACACAAACATTTGGATTCCATATCGACAAAGGAGAAAAAATTATGAATGACTTCATGTTACTCATTGCACCATTTATTATTATTGAACTCGTCTTAAAAGCAATTGCCTTGACCGATCTTTATCGCCAAGAGCATGTGTCATTGCCAAAATGGGGATGGCTTCTAATTATCTTGTTCGTGAATACAATCGGACCCATCTTGTACTTCTTATTTGGGAAACGAAGAACGGTTAGTGACCGATGATTGCTGTTAATGATGTACGTTATACCGTTGGAAACCAGACCCTCCTCAAAAATTTGAACTTTTCTCTTTCTGAAAACAAAATCACCGCTTTGCTCGGCGCGAATGGTGCAGGAAAAACGACGACGCTCCATGTGTTGGCCGGTCTTTTATCGCCAACCGCAGGTACCGTTCATGTCGAAGGATATGGTGGAAATCAGGATGTAAGGTCTGTGATTGGCTTTTTGCCTCAATACCCTAAATTTCCTGAGTGGCTGACCGTCATTGAAGTCGTTGGTTTCGCTGCCGAATTTGCTGGCGAGCCAAAGCATGCCGCCACCCAAAAAGCTGAAATTACGCTTCAAGAAGTTGGATTAGCCGATGCGATTCATAAAAAGGTGTCCCAACTTTCCGGGGGCATGAAGCAAAGGCTTGGAGTTGCTCAGGCAATCGTTCATCAACCTCGATTGCTAATGCTCGATGAACCGATGAGTGCTTTGGACCCTGAAGGTCGACGCGACATGCAACGATTGCTTGTGGAATTGAGCGAGTCAACGACAATTGTATATTCAACCCACATTCTTCATGATGCAGAACAGATTGCAAATGATGTTCTTATGATTCATAGGGGTGAAATCGCTTTGCATGATTCATTAGAGACCGTGCTTAAGAGCCATAGCAGTGGTGATTGGGTCATTGAAGCAAAATCACCGCTAGATCGATGGGAAGATTACATGCGTCTTTATCATCCCGATGTACAAATCGAAACGGTCGGGAAAAGAGCCGTTGTGCGAGAGCAAATGCAACAAAGAGTATTATTTCAAAGTTTGTTGGATGAAGAAGTCGTCATAGAAAAAATGTACGAAGCTCGTCCTACGTTAGACGAATTTTTTGATCGGGTGGTGAACCGATGATCGGAGTGTTGTTAAGAAAAGAATGGATAGAGACGACGAGAAGCTATCGGATCATTTGGTTGCCGCTGCTATTTGTACTTTTAGGTATCATGCAGCCGTTAACGAGTTATTATTTATCCGATTTATTAGAACAATTCGGAGGTTTACCAGATGGAGCAATGTTTGTTATTCCAACACCAACTGCGAGATGGTCTTTGCTGAAACACTCGGCCAATATTCACAAATTGGCACGTTCATTCTCGTGCTGGCATTTATGGGGACGCTTAGTCGGGAAAGAATGAATGGTGAATCGGTTTGGTTGCTCATTAAACCCGTAAGCTATACATCTTATCTACTCGCTAAATACATGACGGCTTTCACGGTAACGACGGTAAGTTTCCTTGCTGGAATCGCTGTTACTCTCGTTTACATTATTCAATTGTTTGGTACGCTTTCAATGAGTGCATTGCTGTTTTCAATATTCGCATATTGGTTATGGTTAATGTTCGTAGTTTCAGTTACTGTCACATTTAGTGCATTGATGAAAAGACAAATCGTAGCTGGGGGCCTTGCTTTAGGCATCATATTTCTTTTGCAAATCATTTCTTCATTATTCCACCAGCAAGTTTTGTGGTTACCCGCAACACTTGTTGACCTTGCGGTTCAGTTTGAACATGAGGGTAGTACCGTGCCGATCGCCTTAACGATTATCACGATGGGTATGCTCGTTTACGGGGCAGTGCAATATATGAAGAGAACAGATTGGTTAGTGTAAAGGCGTGTGGGGAAGTTCCCCACACGCAAGGAAAGACGCATCACATGTTCACACCGTTGTTTTCAAGAGACGTTTTATTTTTAATTTTTGTTCGATAGCTATCTGAAACAGGGATGAGGAGTGATCCAATGATACAGATGGCAAAGTTGGCGGCAAGCCCGACAATACCCCCATGAATGCCGTAAAGAGTGTTGTTCCCTGTTAATGTCATCAATCCTGCAATGGCCGCTCCGACGACATACCCCAGAACACCGGTGTCGATCGTAACCGCTTCCAATAGATGCCTAATAAAAAGCACGGTGCAACTTGAATGAGTAATTCAAATTTGAGTACGAAGATTTGGTATAACGTCCCTGGTGGATTCCAAGCAATCCATAAGAGTAAAAAAACGACAATGACGCCTACGAATTTCCCGACTTTTACTTTTCGTTCATCTGAAGCGTTCGGGTTAATGTACTTTCCGTAAATGTCATGAGAAACCATCGACGAGAAGCTAAGTAAAACCGAATCCGCTGTCGAGACGATCGCGCCAACAATTCCTCCAAAGAAGATGATCATCATCCAATAATAAAAGGCATTCATGGAGGCGATGTCATTTGCGAGTACGCCAATGACTTGTTCAGATTCACCTGTCTCCATCCCTGGATACAACACAATACAAATAATTCCGACAACAAGTACGAGGCCAGTCGTAATCGGTGGGATCCAAGCCATGCGTGCAAACGAACGTTTTAATGTTCGCTCACTTCTTGCTGAATAGATTCGTTGAACGGCATGGGGGTACACGGCAGCGCCGATACCAGCAAGTAAAATCATACTGATCCAGTTTATGTTCGTTTGCAAGTCTGGCACCCCAATCTTCTGAGGTTCTGTAGCAGCAATTGATTGAGAAATGTTACCTAAACTTCCTCCGGCTAATGTCATAGCCCCGATGAGGACAACGATAATGCCTACGAGCAAGATGATTCCTTGCAACACGTCGGTAAGCGCAACCGCGCGCATTCCACCTAGCCATTCGTAGATAAGCATCACAAGGATAAAACCAATAACCGCATACCCATATGGAATCGCGCCGCCTGTTAAACCGGAAACCGCATGACCGACGGCGACGAGTTGTTCAAGTAAGTAATTTCCTAAGCCCCAAAGCATGAGGAGGATGGCAACAATCGTAACTTTTTTTAGACTCGAAGCGATAGCTAATCCAATCCGTCGGTGTTACAAACTTCGCTCGTTTTGCAATGACGTACAATCTTGGCGCAAAGATTAAGTACACACCAATAATCGCAGTCATGAACGGGACGGATTGAATCCATGAAAATCCTTCTCGGTAAGCCGTCGGCGCGTAGCCAACGATGGTGTTGCCGCTGTATTGTGTTGCATAGAGCGTGAAGAATAACGTGATAAACCCAAGGTTCCGACCGGCTAAATAGTAGTCTCCAACACTTTTTCCGAGTTTCTTACCTCTTCCAGCAAGCCAACCGATGACAATCATTAATACAGCATAGGCACTTAGAATAATGAGTGCATCCGTACCGCCAAATTGCAATGTCATGATGATTGCCTCCTCTCACGTTCGGCTTCTTTCTCCTCTTCATCTTCAATGAGATTCCAATGCGCGATGCAAACCCAGCTTAAATAGGCACACAAGATGAGAGAAAGCAAGATACTAATGAGAGCCCAGAAAGGGATACCAAGAATATAAGGTTCAATCATGCCCTCAGGTAAATACCACGGGGCATTAAACGCAATGAGTAAAACAAATCCGACCCAAATCCATTTCTTTTGATAGGTTCTTTCATTGGAAATCCCTCCTCACTTAATGGGAAATCAGATTACGCCTTGCTTTTGTAGTTGTGCAAGCTTTTCCTTCGTTATGTGTAACAGTGATTCATAGATTTCTTCGTTCGCTTCTCCCGGTGTGACACTACCCGCATGTTGAATTTGGCCTGGTGTACGGCTAAGTTTCGGCACGATGCCTGGCATAGGGAAATCTCCGAGTACGGGATGTTTCGTAGTGACGATCATGTCACGTGCGGCATAATGAGGATCTTTCACAATATCTTCTGCACTGTAAATGAGACCCGAAGGCACACCGTGGTCTTCTAATATTTGCAGCGCATCCGATGCATCAAGATCTTTCGTCCAACGTTCGATTAAAGCATCCAACTCTTTTTGGTTACGTCCCCGTGCTACATGAGAAGCATAGTCTTTGTGATTGGCAAGTTCAGGTTGATTCATTGCTTTTGCGAGTCTTGTAAACACCGCATCGGCATTTGCGCCAATAACAATGTACGTGTCGTCTTTCGTACGATAAATGCTGGAAGGGGCAACACCGGGTAAGATATTCCCAGTACGTTCCCGCACATAATCAGCTAAGAGATAGTCAGGAATCATACTTTCCATAACGGAAAATACCGATTCATAAATAGCTGTATCAATGATCTGTCCTTGGCCAGATGTTTGACGCTCAACGAGCGCGGTTAAACAACCAATCGTTGAGAATAATGCTGCAAGGGTATCACCAATAGAGATGCCAACTCGAGCGGGAGGGCGGTCTTCAAACCCCGTTACATACCGAATGCCGCCCATAGCCTCGCCAATGCTACCGAACCCTGCGCGGTCTTTGTACGGGCCCGTTTGGCCGTAGCCCGTCGTTCTCATCATGATTATTCCAGGATTGATTTCTTTTAACGTGTCGTAACCTAATCCCCATTTTTCCATCGTCCCAGATCGAAAATTCTCAATAATCACATCGGATCTTTCGGCTAATTCCTTGAATACTTGTTGCCCTTCCTTTGTGCGAAGGTTTAACGTGATTGACTTCTTATTTCGAGATTGAACGGGCCACCATAATCCAACACCATCTTTTTCTTTTCCCCATTGCCTCATCGGATCAGGTTTATCCGGGGCTCTACCTTAATCACTTCCGCCCCAAAATCAGCAAGTAAGCGCCCGGCAAAAGGGCCAGCAAGTAACGTCCCGAGTTCAAGCACTTGAATTCCTTTAAGCGGCATTGATGTGTCGCTCATGATTATCACCCCTGATCGAATATTACAAAAAACAATAGCATCATTGTATACAATACGTCAATATATATTCTACAAATGACCATGAAAACGCTTTATTGTATACAAAATAATCACTTTGTGGTTTTTTGACATTTCTGTACAATGAACATAGAGGTGTTGAAGTTGAGTGTATATGAAAAAATGAGACAAGCATTAATTACAGGTAAGTATAAACCAGGGGATCGTTTGACAGAGGAGGCATTAACCGAGGAGTTTCAAGTGAGTCGGACGCCGATTCGTAGCGCTCTCAAACAGCTAGAGTTTGATGGCTTAATCACGCCCCTTCGTCGAGGATATGTCGCGCGTTCGTTTTCAAGAAAAGATATTCGCCAAATCTATGATGTGCGGTCTTTACTCGAAGGGTATGCTGCAAGTTTAAGTGCCATCCACCGCACGGACGAAGATCTTGACAACATGTATGCTGCGAATGCAGCATTCTATTCGACGATTACAGAGCAAGAGGATAATAAGATCGAACATATTCAAGCGATTTTACAGAAGAATCACCAGTTTCATCAGGCGGTCATCCGTGCAAGTCAAGATCCTCATACGGAGGACCTGATTAGAAAAGTGGTCGTGTTACCGCTTGTCTTTCATTCATTTTTTTGGTTTCAACAGCGTGAATTGGAACAATCGTTTCATCTTCATGAAGTGATTATCGCTGCGATTAAAGATCAAGACAGTGCGCGAGCAAGAAGTGCAATGCATGAACATATCTACCAAGGGAGAGATCGTGTTCTTGAACAACTCGAGCGGGAAAAGGGGTAGCAAACATTCAGCTTACATCAATGGCGATGTAGCTGAGCTGAAGGAAGAATAGAGGATGTTTTAATGCGGTCTATCCGAGCAATGCGTCAATTTTTTCTAAGGTGTTTTGTTCGAGCACAACCCCACTTGCACGGACATTTTCTTCAACTTGGTCAGGGCGACTGGCGCCAATGATCGCACTGGATACATTATCTTTGCGAAGAATCCAGGAGAGAGCAAGTTGTGAAAGAGTAAGATCGAGTTCACGAGCAATGGTCTGTAGTTCTTGGACGGTGTCTAATTGCTCATCGGCCATGAATCGTTGAATGGATGTAAAATTTTCTTCTGCCCGACTACCTTTTGGAATGTCGGAACCTCGCTTATATTTTCCACTTAGCACACCTTGAGCTAGAGGGGAGTAGACAACTTGGCCAAAACCGTGCTGTTTGCCAAGTGGGATGACTTCGTCTTCAATGGATCGATCCAACATGTTATAAAGCGGTTGATTAACGACGAATCGGTCTAGCAGCTTGCGATCAGCGATGTGTAGGCTTCACTCATCTGTGCGGGAGTCCACTGACTTACGCCGATGTACAAGACCTTTCCTTGGCGGACGAGGTCGTCGAGCGCACGAATTGATTCCTCGACAGGTGTTGAAGAGTCAAAGCGATGGCAATAATAAAGGTCAACATAATCATGGTCCAATCGCTTTAAGCTTGCTTCGCACTGCTCGATAATATGTTTTCGAGAAAGACCACGATCGTTTACTCCTTGTCCCATTTCTCCATATACTTTTGTAGCGAGTACATACGACGAACGATCATATGATTTCAAGGCATTACCGACCAGCTTCTCCGCTTCCCCTTTCATATACACATTGGCTGTATCAAAAAAGTTAATCCCTAGATCATAGGCAGTATGGATCGTCTGTTCAGCTGCGCGGTCGTCCACATAACCGGCATAGGTGAGCCAGCTTCCTAAACTAATTTCACTCACTCGAACTCCGGTTGAACCTAAATGACGATATTGCATCGTAATTCCTCCATTCACGTTAATTTGATTCATCATAACACGGCAAACGAAGGGGTAGAGTGTTTTAAATAAAAAAGAAATAGCTCACATTCATCTCTCCTGATGAAACGTAAGCTGTAATGTGGACGTACATTTCTTTAAAGGAATAAAACAGCGAAAAGGGTGCTCAATAATAAACCTGTAATGACAGGGATAAAACAGATTCGTACAAGTGTTTGAACATTCACTCTTGATATACCGGCAACTGCAACGAGGGACGACCAAGCGATGAGCGTACCGCCACCAACCCAAATGGCACCCATTTGACCAATCGCTGCTAGCGTTGCAGGGTCGACTCCAGCAACGGGACCTAAAGCGCCGGACAGAGCGCCTGTGAGCGGAAGGCCAGAAAATCCTGACCCATCAAGTCCGGTGATCATGCCGATGATGAGAATGCCAAATGCAGTCCAAGCGGCGTGTTCTGGAATTAAGTGTTGCCCGGATTGTACGAGGTCAAAAAGAAAAGCAGGTGCCGTTTCGGTGCCGAGTATGCTTGCTGAGAATTCGTCACTACCGAGAAAGAAAAAGCCGGCAATCGGGATGACGGGTCCCATCGCTTTAAATGCGAATAAAAACCCATCGACCATACAGTCACTCACATTTTCAAACACTTGCCTCGGCTTATAGAAAACACTCGCAGCGATGAGTAATAACAAGGCAACCCCGCCGATGAGCGCAGCACCCGTTCCCCCTTCAAGCTGAGGTCGGTAAAAAACGTCGTGTAGAGCATATAACAGATGACGACGGCGAATGTAACGGGCACAATGATGGCGAATGCTTTTCCTTTTCGAGTGGCTTCTGTACGTTTTTCGATTCGTTTTCCTTCCATCCATTTTTCTAAGTGGCGATCGTTTTTTTGTTGTATCTGTTTACGGATCATGAGATAGGCAATGGTAAGCGCGGCGACCCCTGTAATGATGGATAAAAGAAGAGCACGGTCCGCGACGGCCTGACCACTTACCCCAGCAGCGGTTGCACTAAGCATTGGAGCGATTTGGATAATATAGTCACTTGATAGCGCCATCCCTTGACCGGCAATGGCAATAGCGGCAGCCCCCGCTATTGGAGGTAAGCCGGCTCGAATTGCGACAGGCAATAGTAGCGCGCCCACGAGGGGGACAGCTGGTGTGGGCCAAAAGAACAAGCTAATCACATACGTAACGAGAATAATGACAAGGTAGGAGATATGTCCATTCGTCATGATCTTCCCAAATGGCTTGATCATTTGCTCATTCGCTCCAACGACTTCAAGTCCTTGGAGAAGAGCGGTCATGATGGCAATAATTAAAAAGATGCTAAAAAGCTCTCCGGCGGCACGAGGCTGGCATTAAAGATTGTTTGCAAACCCGTGGAGAGAGAGCCTGTATAAATGAGGCCAATGAGAAAGGTCATTAATATGGCAGGCACTACAACATTCTTTCTCATGAGCATCGTCAAGATGATGATGAGAATCCCGGCGAAATAAATCCAATGTGAGGAGATGATTTCCATAGTACACGCCCTTCCTTCGCACAAGATTAGACTATTCTACGCATCGGTCTAGACGAAGGTGCAAATCGGAAAGGTGATCGACGAAATTAAATGGATTGCTACCAATTTCACATGAATTTGGACTTTGTAATAAATTCTGACATAAAACAACCGTTATGCTTGGATTTACGTTATAATGAGGCCAATAGGCTCGATTGTTACATTGTTGTCACGGAGTTTCCCGATCGGCATTAAAAACTGTGGTAGAATAAAGGGACAAAGGATACAGCTGATTCGTATCGTTAAAGCACGAATATTATTGATAAAGCAGGTGATTCACATGCACCCTCATCACTCACTATGGAACAAACGTGAAAAACGAAATCAAATTAGTGTTGTTCGCGGCGAGCGGGCACCTTCAAAAGTGATAACAAATGCAACATTTCTAAACAGTGGTCGTAAACAATGGACAACTGCAAACATTTGGATTTACGCTGACCGCATTGTGTACGTCGGAGACGCCTTACCGACAAAAACAGAAGGTACGGAGTGGACAGATGCTTCTGGACAATGGATTGTACCAGGATATATTGAGCACCATGCCCATCCGTTTATTGGCTACAACCCAGAAACGTTTGCGAATTATGCGCTGGAAAGAGGAACGAGCACGATCTTCAACGATAACCTCATCCTCATGATGAATCTCGAAAAAAAGAAAGCGCTTACTCTCATTACGGAAATGAATAAAGGACCTTCATCGATCTATTGGTCCTGTCGAATCGACTCGCAAACCGAAACGAAAGATGAGCATAGCGTTTTCACACCTCAGGCGCTTGAAGAGTGGTTAAACCACCCGCTCGTCGTTCAAGGAGGCGAGTTAACAGGTTGGCCAAAAGTTATTTCAGGAGATGATACACTTCTGCATTGGATGGAGGAAGTGTTAAAGAGAAATAAACGCATTGAAGGTCATCTTCCAGGTGCTTCTGAACGTACGTTGGCACAGTTAGCCATTTTAGGTGTCACGAGCGACCACGAGGCCATTTCTGGTGAAGAAGTGTTGAAGCGACTAGACGCAGGTTATACGACGACGTTACGTCATTCCTCATTGCGACCGGATTTGCCGCTGCTCGTTAAAGAAATCGTGGATGCGGGAATTACGAACTTTAACCGTTTCTTAATGACGACGGATGGAGGAAATCCGAGCTTTTATGAGCCAGGTGTCATGGATCAATTGCTCCGAATTGCGATTGAAGGTGGCATTGACCCGATAGCCGCTTACGAAATGGCCTCTTACAATGTTGCCAGACACTATGGCATTGATGCTCACCACGGAATGATTGCGCCTGGCCGGTTGGCTCACCTTAATTTCCTAGAAGATGTTACGAATCCAGCACCTGTGAGTGTTTTGGCAAAAGGGGAATGGATCGTACGAGATAAAGAGCTTGTGTATACGAACGAGCCATTTCCTTGGAACGATTACACGAAGCCGTGGAAGCCGCTGAACTGGGATCTTAAAGACGATGATTTGCACTTTTCGATGCCGATGGGCATTCACCTAGTAAACTCTGTACTATTGAAGCCTTACCATATTGATGTCGATGGAGCTGTTGATGAATTAAGCCTGATCATGATGAATGCTTTTTTGCGATGTTTGACAAAGAAGGCAAATGGCGCATGAATACAATCATTAAAGGGTTTGCTTCGAATTTAGATGGATTGGCAACTTCATACTCCATTACAGGTGATGTCGTTTTGATTGGTAAGAAGAAGTCAGCCATGAAACAAGCTTTCGAGCAATTAAAGGAACAAGGCGGCGGCATCTCCATTGTGCAAAGCGAACAAAATGTTTGTAACTGGAAATTCCCTTACTACGGTGTCATGTCTGACCAACCGATGGAAACACTGATTGAGGAACATCGAGCGTTCGAAAACGTGATGAAAGAAGCGGGATATTCGTTTGACGATCCGTTATATAGCATTTTCTTTTTCTCATCAACGCACTTGCCATATGTTAGAATGACGTCTAAAGGAATTTACGATGTGCATAAGAAAAGCGTGCTTTTTCCAACGATAATGCGTTAAAATAGTAAAGTGAAGAAGTGTTTACTCACTCCGTGGAAGGATGAGTGATTTGAACCGTTTTAAACGTATGGTTGTCCCGTTGCTCATGCTTTTGATTGTAACAGCGTGCCAATCTGAGCCCGAGCCGCTTCAAGAAGGCGATGATCTAGAGCGCAAGCCCTTTAATGAAGTGCCTGCGCGTGAAGAAGCTGTGGAAGTTGAACAAGCAGAGCTACCATTTGTGCATCCACTTAGTGGGATCGGGACATACGAGGTAGAAACGACTCGACCGTTGGCAGTTGTCGTTTCCAACGATCGGAACGCACGCCCTCTGACAGGTTTGCAAGAAGCAGACATCGTGTACGAAGTGCTAACAGAAGCTTCAATTACCCGTTTCATTGCAATCTATCATAGCGAGCATCCGGAGACGATTGGTCCTGTTCGAAGTGCTAGAGAAGTATTTATTGATCTATCTTCAGGATTTGATTCGCTCTTTGTTGCACACGGGTTTAGCCCAGGAGCCGAAGCGAGAATTCAAGCTGACGATTTGTACGAGGTTAATGGGATGCACTATGATGGAAGCCTTTTTAAGAGAGTCGCTACGCGCCCGGCTCCACACAACTCTTATGTGCATTACGATGAACTTTTAGCTCATGCGGAGCAGGCCGGAATTCCGATGTCTCTTGACACACCGCCCCTCTCATTTCGTGATGAAGCGATTGACGGGAACGCTGCATCTGGTGTAACCATCTCCTATATGGGACGATCATCAGCGGAATATCAATTTGATGCAGAGGACCGGGAGTATATCCGTTTTAGCGACGGGGAGCCTTTGATCGACGAAGTTTCTGGAGAGGCGTATCGGACTAAAAATGTGATGGTTGTAGAAGCTCCGCATTCGATCATTGATGATGCAGGCAGACGGGAAATTGATGTATTAGCAGGTGGTGCGGGTTTATTGTTGCAGGACGGAAAGTACCAGGAAGTGAATTGGACAAACGTTGATGGCCGGATTGTTCCCGACGGGGAGCAATTAATTGAAGGCAATACATGGATAAACATCGTAGATTCACTAGATTCTGTAACGATTCAGGACGAGTAAATGTGCTTGTGCGCATGTTTCTTACCTTACTAAAGAAAGAGAGTGATCTCTATGCAAATCGATAAATTAAGAGGAAAAGAGTTGGATCAACTTTTTCAAGCGGTATTATCATTGAAAGATCTCGAAGAATGTTATCAATTTTTTGATGACTTGTGCACAGTAAATGAAGTTCAATCTTTAGCTCAACGTTTAGAAGTGGCCCGAATGTTACAATCAGGAAGTACTTACCATAAGATTGAAGTCGAAACTGGCGCAAGTACAGCGACGATTAGTCGTGTGAAACGTTGCTTGAATTACGGTAATGATAGTTATCAGATGACGCTCGACCGTGTCCATAGTGAAAACCACTCTTAATAGGTGTGAGAAGCTATACTAAAATCGTTTAAAAACCGGATGTCTCATTGGAGGCATCGTTTTTAGCATGGTAATTGCGTGTACGTTAGAGTGAGTAGTGCGTTCGGTTTTGCGAGGGGAGGGGGACGTTCTTGTGCTGTGCACGCTCAAGGTTGGGTTATACTGGAATTTGGCGGTCTAGATTACGTACTAAGCGATCTGGACCGTTATGACTGAGTGTAGACGTTTGGCAATCATTTTGAGATACACAGTGGATCGTTCGGGCTCTGCGCCTGAACGTATTTGGTATATTCTGGAATATAATGTTCTAAATCGTTTTCCTAATGTGCGCTGTTGGGTTGGAGGGGAGCGCGGTACTAGGTACCATTTTGCGCGCAAGTTTGCCTAGTTTAACGATATTTGGAGCTCATCCCGCTAAACTCCTGCGTAGTTTGTTCCAACTGGAGCGCAGATTCAATGACCATAAGTGAGCACCCTATCGGCCTGAGCGCTGCCGAAGATAAATCGGACGCGGTTCGCGCGAACCGCGCCAACGCTTGTGGGTACTTCGGGGCGGGGATGTGCACGTGACCTGGTAATCTGTTACCGAGTTTGCTCATTCTGTTACCTAGTTTATGAGAATATACCGCTTTTCCTGCGATCTTCCCCAACTTGAGAACAGTTTGGTCGCAACTCGAGCACAGTTTCCAATTTCACAAGCTACCATTGATTCGTGAAGAATTTCTTTAGTTCAACTTATATAGATCGTTTTCCACGATTTTCAGCTCCAGCGGTGGCGACGGTCGCTCATTTTTGGGAATTTGTAGGGGGATTGGTGATCTAGGTTGCTTCAGAATACCGCAGTTTACCCCATACTAGGCACTCTATGAACGTTTGTTTCTATATTAAACGTCAACCTGTTTACTCATATAAACCTCAAGAGCTAGCAACTATCGGCACCGGAGGTGCCGAAGATCAACCGAGCGGTCGTCTTTGTAATAGAAAAGATGTTAGCATTTGTTGAGTCGAGCGAGTGGAACGAAAGTTTCATGCAGATACACTATCAATTCTTTAATGCAATTTATGTAGATCACACCGTAACGGTTGCTTTTATTAGAAAATAAGTAATCTATAAATTATTTCGATGAATTTCTTGAATTAAAATTGCTACTTTGGCTCTCGAACAAAAATATTGAATCATTTCAGAAACACAGATTAATAAGGTGATTGCCCGGTACCGATGCGAAAGCAAACAAGATGACTATTATCCATGTGCCTGCTGTCTGCTATCCCAATGTAACTTTTTACATGCAACGCTTGACGAATGATCTGTATTAAGAGTATAGTACAGTCATACATCAAGTGTATGAACTAATTAATACACACACTTATAGATGGAAGGTAATGCCTATGAATATATCGTTTAATACTCGTGACCCCGTCTACTTGCAAGTCGTGAGGCATTTTAAGTTGAGTATTGCGAAGGGTATTCTCACTGCTGGTGAGGAGATTCCTTCCCGAAGAGAACTAGCTTCGCAGTTAAAGATTAATCCGAATACCGTGCAACGGGCGTACCGTGAAATGGAGGAACAGAAGTTGATTAAAACAGAGCGAAATGTCCCGAGTAAAGTGACGACAGATGCGCACATATTACGAAGTGTGCGAGAAGAGCTTCTACATGAATCGATTTCTAATTTTCTCGATGAAGTTGAACCGTTGCAGCTTCCATTAGATGAAATCGTATCCCGAATTCAACAACAAATACATCGTAAAGGAGAGAGCGCGAGCGATGATTGAAATTGAGCAAATGACGAAATCATTCGGTAGAAAAAAAGTCGTTCGATCCGTGTCTTTTCATGCGAATACGAATGAAATTACGTGCTTAATTGGACTAAATGGTGCAGGGAAAACGACGATTTTGCAGGCGATTATGAACTTAACTCCTTCAAAAGGAACCGTGCGTTTTGCTGGCAAACCGTATACACATGCGACCAATCGAGATTTGATATTTATTACAGACGATCTTTCGATGCCGAGGGTGATGACGGTTGCAGAATCAATGGAATTCATGCAACTACACTATCCGAAATGGGAAACAGATAAAGCCGAAGAACTCGTGAAATACCTTAAGCTAGACAAAAATGAAAAGCTGAAAAATCTATCAAAAGGCTACAAGATGCGAGTGAACTTAATGCTCGGTCTCGCCGCCGGATGCACGTACATTTTGATGGATGAGCCTCTATCTGGGATTGATGCTTTAACGAGAGAAAACATTCTTGATCTATTAACGAGTGAATTTGTAGAAAGCAAAACGATCCTTCTTACGACACATGAAGTCGGAGAGATTGAAGCGATCGTTGACCGAGCTGTACTCCTGAACGATGGTGAAATTGTCGATAGTTTCTATGTAGAGTCGTTGCGTGAGGAAGAGCAAAAGTCTCTGCTCGATAAAATGAGAGAGGTGTACCGATGAGCTTCTTACGATTGTTATTTATTGAATTGAACCGAATTCGTTTTCTGTTTCTCGCTCTCGTCGTCATTGTCGTTATTACACAATTTGCCCTCACATTGCTGTTACCTCGCTATTGGGTAGGGCAAATCGAATCAGGAGAAATGATACCCTCTATAACTTTTACTTTTATCAATGTATTTGAACATGGGATTTACAACTTGTCGCTCGCATTGCCGGTGATTACGATCGGGCTATACATTTTCATCGTTTGGTATCGGGATTGGTTTGGTCAAGGCACGTTTATGAAACGTCTACTCATGCTTCCAAGTAGCCGGATGAATGTGTTTGCAGCGAAGCTCGTGACAATTGTGCTGGTAACACTCGCTGTAGTAAGCATTTACCGTCTCGTATTACCGGTGCAGATGGGGCTGTTTGAGTGGGTGCTTCCGAACTCACTTTATGGTGGGCAGATTGAACCTTTCCATTTGTTCTTTACCTCTGCTTTAATTGTTGTTTATCCGCCGACGTTACTTGACTTCTTTATTGTGTATGGATTAGGGATTACGCTTGTTTGTGTACTATTTTCAGCGATTTTGTTTGAGAGGTCGTTTGGGTTTATCGGGCTTGGCATAGGGACCGCGTATGTCATTGCAGCATTCATGTTGTATGGAGTAGCAGCAAATATGTTCGGAAGAGTATACGAACTGCAATTATTACTAGTCATGCTTGGGGTTACTCTCGGCATTTGCGCCGTTAGCTTATTCGTTTCGAGATTCTTATTATTAAGAAAAGTTACCGCTTAGGAGGAAAACGATGAATCGCGCACTTGTTACGATCATAATCGCAGTTTTTGCTGTAGGCGGTGTGATGTTTCACTACGTTCAAACCGCTAGCATGTTTAGTAATATGCCAAGCTTTCATTTAGAAAATGTCGAAGGAGATTCTTCTTTTACAGAGAAACTTAGTTATACCGGTAGAGTTGAAGGCAATCAATTCACCGATGGGTTTATTTTTCATCCGAACACCGGTACACAATATACCGCTGCTCGGTCAATGATGTTTGATCACCAACGTGGACCGCATCAGAATACAGTTAGAGATGAGTATGAGGCTTTGCAATATTTTTACGGGCCGATTTTTGAAAATGACCATTTTCTTGTAGGAGCCCAGTTTGAACATCTTCCAGATTCAGAAGGGATCGAGTTACGTGTGCAATTTGTCGATAAACAATCCGAAGATGATTGGAGAATAACAATTCCGTCCCTTCCTTTGGACGAATGGGGAGAGATTACGAATCTATATGTTGAGAATGGGCATTTGTACATCTTAGCAAGAGCGGATGATGAGAATCATCACCTAACGATTGACGTGAATCAAGAAGAAGTGATCGATCATCAACAACGACCCGGTCGTGCTTTCTCTCAATACGGAATGGGAATGGAGATGACGGATTCTCGTTCGGCGCTACTCACTGATGAAGGAATGGCTTTAGTATATGACCTTGTGGATGGTGAAGTGAAGGCAGAACTTGAGCTTCCAGAAGAAGCAACGAGTGCCCACACCTTGTACGCTGGGGAAGATACGTTCTATTTATTATCCGAAGCAACGCTTTGGAAAGAAAATAACGGGCAATTTGAAGAAGTCGTAACGATCGAACACGTTGACAATCCGCTCGTTACGGTCGTAAATGACCAGTTATTTTCTCTGTCTGAACAAGATAACCAATCAGCGATCGTTGAAGTATTTGATGCATCTTCTGGACAATTGGCATTTCGCGCTGACCTCGTGCCAGAGGACGAGTCGAGTCTAGACATCTATCACGGATACATGACGATTCACTAAGACGAGGGGGCACGATGATGATTCAAGAAGCGATTAAAGATCAAAACATTCCAGGTGCTGTCTTGTCCGTGGTGCATAAAGGCATCGAAGTGTGCCATCGAGCGTATGGCAACCAAGTTGTTTTTCCTAAAGAAGAACAGATGGAAACAAATACACGGTTTGATATTGCCTCTCTCACGAAGGTGACAGCGATGCTGCCTGTCACCCTTTTGCTCGTCGATGAGGCAGACTTCAGTTGGATACGTGCGTTCGAGACGTTTTTCCAACATTTCCTCACGAACGTGTGACCGTCCGGCATTTACTTAATCACACGTCAGGGCTTGGCGCCGATCACTCTTTGAAGTATGCAGCTACACACGACCAGAAATTATTAAAGACTTGTTGGAGCAACCCGTGCACGTTGATCCTGGTGTAAAAAGAGTATATAGTGACCTCGGCATGATGCTGCTTTACTTCCTGTGTGAAAAAATACTCAACAACGAGTTTGAATCCTATTTCTATGAACGGGTGACCCAGCCGCTAGGTATGGATTGTACGTCGTTCAACCCGAAAATAAAAAAGAATATCGCTGCTACCGAGTACGATGAGAGGCACGGCACACATAAACGAGGCGTTGTTCATGATGAAAAGGCAGAGCAGATGGGGGGCATTAGTGGTCATGCAGGCCTTTTCTCTACAGCGAGAGATTTGCAAAAGTACTTAGCCATTTATGAAAATCCTCGTAACGAGGTCTTGTCCAAGTCACTTATTGAGGCCAGTTTTACCGGTCTTGGATGGCAAATGTCGGGTCAAACATTTTCACACACAGGCTTTACGGGTGTCAATATGTGGTGTGATCCGGTAGAGAAACTGCGCGTCGTGTTCTTGACGAATCGTGTACACTTCGGAAGAAGCTATAATCTCACGTTTTTGCGCAAGCAAATCAAAGAAGCTATATACAAAAAAATAGGCGGCGGATGAATGACGCATTGATAAGCGGAAACATACAGTGGGAGTAAACGACAAAGCTGTTGGAGGGATTCGATTATGTTCCCAAGAAGAAACCGTCACCCGCATCATCCCGTTCCGCCTCCAGGTATGTACCCGCCAGGACAGGAATTTATCGTGCCAGAAGTGTTCACGACCGAACAAAAACATGTGAAAAACCACGTGTATAAATACGTTCCTGTACATCCAGAAACGCACAGTTACGCGCAGCAAACGGAAGTGAAACACACGCATATGCCACCGCCAATGGGACCACCCCCACGTCCGGGGCGACGACGCCCATTTCCGTGGTAGGTGGATGACATGAACGATGCTTCGGCATCGTTTTTTTACATCGTGTGATTTTGGTTTCTAAAGGTGGGGTCAGATGAAGGTCTTGTACATCGGTGTGGATACGTCTCAATACGTCGACCGAAATTATTCCTATATTGAACAAGCTTTAAAAGAGAAGTGTGAACAATTTGCCGTGTGGCGAACGTCTGGACATATTCAATGGGTATTGTCAAAAGTGACATTCGAGCCCGATTATATTTTGGTAGTGAATGATATTGGATCGACGTTTACGCCGAAGGTTACGGGACTGAATCAAATCTCAATACCGTGTGGAATCATTGTGAATGATGTGCACCGCTTTACTGAAGTTCGGAAGAATTATTTGTTGAGACAACAGTTTGATCAAGTGTTTTCTGTCGTCTCCGAAGGATTCCAACGTTTCTATCCTGATGTTTCCTTTGAATGGCTTCCTCATTTCGTCAATACAGACGTATTTTCTAGAGAAGACAAAAAAGACATCGACCTTTTGCTTACAGGAGCTGTTAGCGAAACGTATCCATTTAGACAGCACACCCTCGAACAGATCCAACACGTTCCTTCCTTTGTTCATCTCCCTCATCCAGGGTATAAAAATGTTGCCGATCACGTTGCCGGGATCGGTTATGCTAAGCTGTTGCAAAGGGCGAAGATTAGCTTTGCTTGCCCGTCTGTATATGAATACCCAGTGAAGAAATACTTTGAAATCCCTGCAAGTGGCACATTGTTAGTCGCACCAGAATGCAAAGATATTCGTCAACTCGGCTTTATTCCGTGGCAACATTATGTACCTGCTGATACGCTTACCGTAAAATCGCGTACGTTATATTACTTGGCGAATGTAGAAGCTCGAATGAAAATCATTGATGAGGCATATCGTTGGGTGCGAAAGAATCATTCGCTAGAAGTGCGGGTGAAAGAGCTCTATCAACTAATTAAAAAGGGGACAAACAAAGATGAGTGAAATCGGTACGAATGTCGTCATAAAAGACGGAGCGATTATCGGGAAGAACGTTGTGATCGGTGACAATACAGTGATCTATGAGGATGTGACCGTCGAAGACAATGTCGTGATTGGCGCAAACAATGTGATCGGCATTCGCCCCGGAGGAAATAGCCGGATGCGAAAGTCAAATGAAAAAGCCGCGCGTCTCGTTATACACTCAGGCACAAAGACCGGAAGTCTCGTTGCCTTGTATGCAGGTAGTCAAATCGGCAAACATTGTTTCTTAGGAGACTTGGCTAGTGTAAGGGAAAATGTCCGGATTGGTAATGAAACAGTAATCGGGCGATCGGCCATTGTTGAGTTGAATACGGTTATTGGGAACCATTGTACGATACAAACGGGTGCGTATGTGACTGGGGATACGACAATTGAAGATCATGTGTTTCTTGGGCCGTGCGTATCAATGAGCAACGATAAATATATGGGCGCAAAACCGTATGAGATGCAGGGCCCGACGATTAAGAAAGGGGCTAAAATTGGCAACAATGCGACGTTGCTACCTGGAATTACGATTGGAGAAGAAGCGATCGTAGGGGCAGGTGCGGTTGTGACGAAAGACGCTCGTGCACATACGACTGTTGCTGGTGTTCCTGCAAAACCGATCCGGTAAAATTGTAGATCGGTTGAAAACGAGTCGCCCGTCAATTGATGGGGACTTGATACTTATGTTTTAGTGTGATGTTGTTCAGTCCCGTTATTCTTTAGGAAAGCCTTATATTATGGTAAACTTACGATACTGTATATGAGAAGGAGGGACATCGATGTATATTGTAACTTCGACAGTCACCGTCCCAAAAGAAAAAACGGATGAAGTGATTGGCATCTATCAGAAACGCTCACGAAAAGTTGATCAAGCTCAAGGGTTTCAATCGTTTCATCTCCTCCAAAATGATAAAAAGCCGGAAGAATTGACGGTTCATCTCATTTGGGATTCAAAGGAAGACTATATTCGCTGGGTATCCAGTGATGAATATAAGGAAATTCATGATCTAGAGAAGAACTACCCTGATCAGGAACTGGCGTCGATCACTGCCCGTGTTGGAATGTTTTCAGTGGTCGCGACATGAATGACACGCAAAAATCACAAATTGCTTTTCGTATTACGGAAGAAATATATGAGGAGTATCCGACTTTATGGGAAAAATTCGGTGATCATGGTCGCGCTCGCACAGAAGAAGACAACGTTCACCATCTTAACCATCTGTTGACCGCCTATGAAATGAAGCAGCCTCATTTCTTTGTTGAATACACCTCGTGGTTAAATACGGTGCTTACGAGTCGTAATGTAGGCACACACTTGATCATTGACAATTATCGACGGTTGGAACGCCACTTGAGTGGGAGTGTCCCGAAGGAGCAAGAGGTATTTTTTATGGATTGTTTAGCGCAAGGAAAAGCTGTTTTACAATGAGGTGTTCGTGTGGAAGCTCAAATTGAAAAACTGGCAGACCGATTGCTTGACGGTGATGAGGGAGAAGCGACTTCGATTATTCAGCATGCACTGCAGGCGATGGGAAAGATTGATGTGTTTGAGCAATTGATTACGCCCTCAATGTATCTTGTCGGCAAGCGTTGGGAGCGAAATGAAATCTCGGTGGCTGATGAACATTTAGCCACCGCAACCGTTGATTTCATCCTTACAGCTATGGAACAGGTTGATCGTAAAGAATCCAGTCTTACAAATCGGAAAGTACTTCTCTGTGGCGTCGAGGACGAACAGCATTACATCGGTCTAAAAATGGTCGGTTCTCTGTTTCGTGACCGAGGATGGAACGTTCGGAATCTCGGTCCTAACTTGCCGTTAAACCATTTACAGTCCTCTGCTGCAATTTGGAAACCAGATGTGATTGTGCTCTCTATTGCACTTTTGTACCGATTGCCCGTGCTTCATGAGTACGTTCGCTCGTTGCTCACCTTGAAGCATCGACCGTCTATTCTCATTGGCGGCCGTGTAGCATATGAGTATCAATTATCGGCGACGGAACTAGATCAAGTCGAAGTGATAGGAAGTTTGCGGCAACTGGATGAATGGCTTGATAACGGGAAAGTAGGGAAGGCACATGCAAGAACGAATGACCAACCGTAACTTGCCATTACCTACCTTTAAAATTGATAAGAATTTCGAGATTCTCGAGCGCTCGATGGAAGCAGGAGAAGTGTTCCGTCTTGAACGCTCCTTTTTAGCGCTCGTTGACGTGGAAAGTCAAGAAAAGGTTAGGGAATGGCTCAGGCCTGAGCATGAGCAAGTGAGTCTTGAAGTGAACATGCTTACGAGTAATGGAGAGCTCGTACTCGTAGATGTTTATGTAGGATGGGAAAGTGAGCTTCATGCTGAGGTTCTTGTGATTAAAAAAGACGAAGCGTTTTCCCGAGTGCTCGGGCAATTAACGAAGCTTCGTGCTCGACTTCAAGACACGAACATCGAGCTCATGCATGAAAAAGAACGACTAGAATTGCTCGCAGAAGAAAACCGCCGTCTGTCTGCCCCATTTATTCCATTAAGTGAGGAAGTTGGGTTAGTATCGATGTTCGGTATGCTGGACAGAGAAAAAATACAGTCCATTGAAGTCAAATTGCTTCAAGAAATCTATGAAGATAGCGCCGACACGATTATTTTTGATTTTACAGCCTCTGGAGAAGTGACGAATGACGGAGTAAGAGCCTTAAAGTCAATGTTTAAGTCCCTCGCCATTATGGGATGTGAGTTGCTCATCGCCGGTGTCAATCAAGAGGTGGCCAAGTCTTTTAAACAATATGAAGTGCAAAAATGGAACATTAGATTTATTCACTCCCTTGAGCGGGCGTTAAAAAGCATGGATGTGACTTCGTGACGTTCATGCTTTTTGTTATGCGCAATTGACTGTGTCGGCTACGTTATGAGCGCATACCGTATTGGAAACGAATAAAAGCGAGGGGAGCAAATGAAGACGGTCTGTTTTGTCGTCACTGAACACCCGATCAAAGATGCTCGGATTTTTCACCGCGAAGCAAAAAGTCTTGCGCGAGCTGGATACAATGTCACGATTCTTTCACCGTCTCAAGCTACAGAACGTGAAGGAGTGCCTTTTCTCATTGATGAGATAACGATTGTCCCCTACGTGCCGGACCGCCTAAAAGATGACCAACACCGGTCTTTTGAATTGAGACAAAACAAGACGCCAGAATCATCACTCGTTCGACTAGGAATTAAAGTACGTGCCGATCTGTATCATGCCCATGAAATGGAGTCACTTCATGCGGCAGTTTTTATGAAGCGTGCGGTGTCTGATGCTCGTTTAGTTTTTGATAGCCATGAACTATTCGTCGACCACCGTTCACTAACGAGCATCCGGAGACGTGAACAAAAAGAAGCATGGTTACGGCAAATGCTTGAAGAAACGGATGCGATTATTACGGTATCTCCTTCCATAGCGGAATATTACAAAAATCTATCTTTTAAAGGGCCAGTTGAAGTGATTGTGAACTCTCCACCATTCACATCGTTTGTTCATAAAAAGAAAACCTCACATCGAACGATCGGTTACGTCGGTATGGTTACTAAAGACAAAGGAAACTGGCAAAAGCTCGTCGATATTGCTGAACAATCGGAGTATTCCATCAAAATAATAGGTGGAGCACCACGACATGAAACGGAACTGCTCGTTCCAGATCATCTACACGATCGTATTGAGATGACCGGTTGGGTTGATTACGATCATATCCCTTCTGAACTTGAAGATGTCGACATCGGCTGGATTGATATGAATACGAAACGATCAATGAACCGGTATTTTTCTTTGCCGAATAAGTTTTTTAGCTTTTTAGATGCGGGCGTGCCTGTCATTGTGAACGATTGCCTAGAGATGAGAAAAGTGATTGAAAAAGAACGATGTGGGATTGTTATCCCAATGGAGAACCCGGCCGCGACCGATTATGCGAATGGCATGTTAAGCGTTAGTGATGACCAATTGCAACGGATGGGTGAGAATGCACGACGCTATATGCAGCGTGAGATGAGTTGGGATCATATGGAGAGGCGATTACTCGCATTATATGAAACGCTATTAGTATAGACACCTTTTTTCTAGAGATGTCCAAACAACGTGCATGCTCTTCACATATTGTAAGTGAAGAGGGTGATATGAATGAATAAAAATACTGTAGCGGTCATCGGACTCGGTAAAATCGGGCTTACGCTGGCCGCTGTTTATGCAAGTAACGGGTATAAAGTAGTGGGTGCAGATGTGAATCAGAACGTCGTGGATACAGTAAACCGGGGGGAAAGTCACATCCAGAATGAACCAGGTTTACAGGAACTTGTGCATGAGGCTTATGTGAACAAACAGCTCCGGGCAACGGCTTCCACGAGAGAAGCTGTCCAGGAAGCGTCAACAGTCGTTGTGATTGTTCCAGTCCTCATTGATGACGATTATGACGTGGATTATCAGTACATTGATGCTGCAACCCGAGAGATTGGTCTAGGGATACAAAAAGGAACGACCGTGATTTACGAAACGACGTTACCTACGGGAGATACGAGAAAGCGTTTTGGTGCAATGATTGAACAAGCATCCAGTTTGCAAGCTGGGGTTGATTTTTATCTTGCTTACAGCCCCGAACGTGTCTACTCAAATACAATTATTCGTGATTTAAAAAAGTATCCGAAAATTGTTGGTGGAATTAATGAAGCGAGCCTCATTAACGCGAGTACGTTTTACAAACTGGCACTCGGGTGTGACGTGTTGCCTGTGGAAAATGCAGACACGGCTGAATTTGCAAAAGTTGCAGAGTGTGTATACCGCGATGTGAATATTGCGCTTGCCAATGAGCTCGCCATTTATGCGGACCAGATGAATGTGAATATGAGAGATGCAGCGGCAGCAAGCAATACCCAGCCGTATTCTCACATTCATGCTCCCGGCGTTGGTGTGGGTGGTCATTGCATTCCGATCTATCCATATTTCTTTATTTCAAGAGGTTTAGATGAAGGAATTGTTCAACAATCCCGAAAGATAAATGATCAAATGGCAAACTACGCTTTGGAGCGAATCGAGTCACAAAGCGGCAAGTTGCAAGGCGAAAATGTGTTAATTCTTGGCTTATCATACCGTGAAAATGTGAAAGAAACAGAGAAGTCATCGGCTTGGAAATTGCTTGAAGGATTGAAGGAAAGAGGAGCCGCATCTTTCGTTCATGATCCACATTTTTCTGAAGAGGAAATGCGAACGTTTAACGTAGAGCCACTCGAACTAACAAATGAGGAAATGAAAAAGGTAGACATCATCATTCTCCAAGCATATCACGATGAATATCGTAGTTTGGATTTTTCACAGTTTGTCAAAAAGCCGTTCGTGTTTGACGGTAGAAATGTGTTGGACCGACCCAATTTGCTGAACTCGGTATGGGTTTTGATGCGATTGGAGGGGCAAAGCAATGATTCCAATGGTTGATCTGAAAAAAGAGTATGAATTGTTAAAACATGCACTTCACAAAGAGGTGCAAGAAGTGATGGAGAGTGGGGTGTACATTCTAGGGCCGAAGTGTGAGCAACTTGAGCGAGAAATGGAGCAGTATCATCCCGTAAAATATGCTGTTGGTGTTGCGAATGGCACAGATGCCCTTTACTTGGCTGTAAAGGCACTGGGAATTGGGGCAGGTGATGAGATCATTACGACGCCATTTACTTTCTTTGCCAGTGGTGAAGCGATCGAAGAAGCTGGAGCCACACCGGTGTTTGTGGATATCAATCCGCTGACGTATAACATGGACACCACACAGATTGAAGCAAAGATTACGCCTAAAACACGGGCGATACTCGTTGTACATCTATTCGGAAAGCTTTGTGATATGGATGTGATTATGAGCATCGCAAAAAAACACAACCTTCGTGTGATTGAAGATGCGTGCCAAGCGATTGGAACGAAAGATGATTATGGAAAAAAAGCAGGTACAATTGGCGATGTGGGTTGTTTTTCTTTCTTTCCATCCAAAAATCTAGGTGGATTTGGCGATGGGGGCATGGTCATTACGAATGATCAAGACGTATATGACCGCGTATTAGAATTACGAAATCACGGTAGCGTTAGAAAATACGAACACCGCTCGATCGGAATTAATAGCCGACTTGATGAACTGCAAGCGGCAGTTCTACTCGTCAAACTTCAACATTTAGATCTGTTTTTGCATAAGAGAACCGTCATCGCCAAGCGCTATTCCGAAGAGCTAAAGCGTTACGCTACAGTTCCAGACCCATACTTGCACTCTTTTCACCAATATTGTTTTGAAGTGAAAGATCGGAAATCCTTAATGGATTATCTCGCCAAACGTGGTATTTCCTCTGCAGTTTACTATCCAATACCGTTACACTTACAAGAAGCGCTGCAACACTTACGGTATAAAAAAGGGGATTTCCCGTTAGCAGAACGTGCAGCCGAGCAAATCATCGCGCTCCCGATTTCTCCAGAGCTGGCGTTTAGTGACCAAGAATATATTATCCAAACGATCCACGCGTATTATAAATAGTCTTTGAAATCATTCCATTTGGAATGATTTCTTTTCGTAATTGATTGCTTATGTTGGCGAACGTTATAAAAGGTACAGTCTACATAATGAAGGGAATCGGCCGCTAGAAACTTTTTTAATAAACTAATGTCCTCATAGAGCCGTCCTTGTTCAAAATCAATGACCGGATAACCTCCGAGTGAAAGTAATGAAGTTGTGCGGTAAACTCTCGGTCCTAAAGGCAGAGGATAACCGAGCAGTTCATTGGGACTATGCACTGGGAACCCTTTCACATGACGTTTGTAAGACATCATATCTTCGCCTTTCCAATAGCGTAAATTCCCATAAAAGGCCCCCGTACGTTCAGGCAATTGTTGACCGATCTCTTTCGTACTTTCAATGGCGTCAGCATCCAACCAATCATCTCCGTCCAACTCAATGAGCCACGTGCACTCTACATAGTGGAGTAACTCATTTAGCGCCCGTGCTTTTCCAATGTTGGTCGGGATTCGAAGCAGCGTGAATGAAGGAAAGCGTTCGGTCATGTTTAATATTTCACGTACTGTATTGTCGGTAGATCCGTCATCAACAACGAAAACATGGTCAGCACGTACCGTTTGATCAGCGATCGAACTCAGCGCATTCCGGATCCAACGTTCTGCATTTAGCACTGAGAGCATGACTCCGACCGTTGGCAACGGTTTGATTTTTGGAGGGGTGAATTTTGTTAAGATTGATTGTTTAATTTTTTGTTCCGTCGTATTGAATTGTGTGCTCGTTCTCGTTAACCGGTCTGCCGTTCTTTTCACACTAGAAGTCGGAATACGGCAAAGCCATTTTGCTAGTAAGGCATCTTCAAAAGGCAACTCGTCTATTGTAGGAAGAGGGTGGGTCAAAAACAGTTCAGTTCGTATGACAAGAGGCCATTGTTGTTGTGTGGAAGCCGTTTGCATGACGAGGACGTCGTGGTCACCCATCCTATCTATGAGCGAATCGATGTTGTTATGAATGAGCCGCTCAAACGTAGGGATGAGAACGATATATTGTTTTTCCATGGTGCTTGGACTCGTAATGAGTTCCATCGGATTCGGGATGATCGTGTAGCTCAAGGTACTCACTCCTAATCTATATTTAAAAGAATGTTTCAAACAACCTTGTTGGATTCGCTCGTCTTGGATGAAAATGATAGGTGAACGATTGATCTTGAAAAACCAAGTTGTACACACATTCATAATCATGTGTTTGTGCATCTACTGTATAGATATTGCAGAAAAGGGGGAGTAGACCTTGACCATAAATGTGAACAATATCAATTCAACTTCTCTGTATCAATTACTGGCGAGTTTAATCAATGAAAATGTGCAAATCACAACGCAATTTGGTGTTGTAATTGGGGCGGTTTTAGAAGTAAATAGCGACTATGTTGTGATTCAAGAAGCAGACGGAGCGTTAGCGTTCGTAAGATTTACGAAAATTGAAGTTATCACTGACGTGATTGAATAAAAAGGAGGATTCTTATGTTTGGACCGTTATTTATTTTTGAATTGCAAAATCGGATCGGGACACCGATTCAAATTGCTACTGATAACAGTTTGATTGAAGGCACGCTCGTAAATGTGAATTTTAGCCTTGTCGTCATCGACGCTGATGACGGCTATAGCATTACGAGACAATTTATTAATGCAAATGAAATTAACTTCTTCCGCGATGCCGACGCTGTAATCTAAAGCAAGATCGAATGAGCAGCAGATGCTCATGAAGTTAAACTTGAGATCACTCATCTTTTAGTGAGGTTAGGTGTTAGGGTGCGATTTAGATCACGAGAATCCCTTATACTTCAACTAGGTACGGGTGCGTCAACCGAACAAGCTACCGTTTGTGTTGCAATGACATGTATGCGCAGTATAATCGATCCAGGTCGCCCATTTTCTAGTGAAAACAGTGGCGATATGTGATGTACTAAAGAAATTCTCTAATTGATTTGAAGGGGTCGCCTACCGACTGCGTGGAAATAAGAAGACATTGAAAAAGCCGATAAGAAAATTATCGGTATTCGTACAGTGCTGCGTGAGCGAATTGTATCTGCCCGTATAAGAAATCTTATTTGGCAAGAAGTCATATGGGGATATGTACAAATGCTGTCTTCCTAGATTCGGGGGTTAGGGACAGAGGTTACCAGTATGTGGGTTGAGAGTGCCTGTCCGGACAGAGATTTGCAGTATCTGGGTATGTGTGTCCGTATAGAGTGCCTGTCCGGACAGAGATTTGCAGTATTTGGATTTATGTGTCCGTATAGAGTGCCTGTCCGGACAGAGTGTTCCAGTATCTGGTTTATACGTCCTATAAATTTGCCACTAGGGAAGTGGTGCGTACTCTTTAATAAAAATCCCGACCTCCCATTTTCTCTTTTTAGACAGCTAACACCTACGAGACGTCGGCACCGAAGGTGCGACGGGTAGCTCATTTTTGCCATTTTTATGGTTAAAAACCCACTCCAGCATAGGAATGCGCCGGATACGACGTTAACTTTCCCAAACTGATAAATCCAGAATTCACACAATCCTTGCTTCTTCTGTATTCACGGTGAAGGAGACACAGCGAAGTTTACACGGCAAAAAAACAATTAAGACCGTGATGCTGAACGGTCTTAATTGTTTTTTATTTCATTACTAATTTTGTTTGAAAGTTTGAGTGCTTCAATACCATGTTGAGCGGTCACAGTTGGTGTTCGTTTGTTTACGACGTTTGTAATAAAATCCGATAGTTCAAGGGTTAATGGTTGCAAAAACGATGGAATATAAATGTTTTCAGAAATTGTTTTCGGATAGGTTGCCCCTCCAGGTTCAGCTGTTTTTGTAATTGTAATCGTATTTTGAAGTAAGTCTGCAAAAATATGATTATTATCCGTTAGTATTTGCATCGTGCGCACTTTTTTTGTTGAGCGAAAGCTTGCCGTCAACTCAATGATTGTTCCTTGTTTTGACTTCGCTAGCACTGACGCATGAGAAGGGTTCGTTTCAGCAATTCCAAAGGAATGCAAATGGTCAAAAGACTCGCCAGTAAGTTCGTGAATCAAGTATAAGTCATGAATCATAAGGTCATGCACAACATCCACATTTCTTGTGTTTTCTGCAAATGGCGCCATTCGGTGCGTTTCAATTGATAGGAGTTGTTCTTTCAATAAGATGGTTTTTAACGTTTGGATGAGGGGATTGAACAGTTCAATATGTCCGACTTGCAATGTAACATCCGCTTTCATCGCTGCTTTCTGGAGTTCTTTTGCCTCATCTTCAGTTGAAGCAATCGGTTTCTCCATCAACATATGAATTCCGTACTCAATGCATGTCATTCCGACTTCAAAATGATACGGGGTCGGCACCGTAATGCTAACCGCATCAACCGACTCAAGGAGCGTTTCGAGAGATGGAAATGACGTAATCATGTACTGTTCAGCCGCGCGGTCACGCTTTGACTGATCCACATCATATACGCCGATTAGTTCGCAATGGCGAGGCATGGAGCATACGTGCGCAAATGGTTTTCGCCCATATTGCCAGCACCAATAACACCTATTTTCATATTGTATCCTCGCTTTCTACAATCGTTTCTCGGTATAGTATGCAAACCATACTAGAATGAATGGACAAACATAATGTACCGGAAAAAAATGAGACAATTGTTTCAAACAATAGTAGAATAGCAGTATTCCATAAAGAGGTGATATCAATGTCGAAAGAGCAAGCATTTCTTGATTATATGAAAAAGCTAAACCATTATGGGCAAGCCACCGCTTTGTTGCAATGGGATTCAAGAACAGGGTTGCCGAAAAAAGGCCAAGGTGAACGTGCGGAAGTACTTGGTACACTATCAGGTGAAATGCACAAGATGATTACGTCAGAAGAAGTGACGAGTTTACTCGAAGCGGTTGAGAATGATGAGCAGGTTACAGCGATTACGAAGAAATCTGCTGAGCAACTTAGACGTGACCACGATGCTTATAAAAAGATTCCAGCTGATGAATTCAAGGCGTATGTGATGTTACGGTCGGAGTCGGAAGCTTTTTGGGAAGAAGCAAAAGAGACCAATAATTTCGAGGGGTTCAAGCCGTATCTTGAGAAAATTGTTGCATTTAAGAAAAAAATGATTGAATACTTAGGATATGAAGGGCATCCGTACAATCGTTTGCTCGATGATTTTGAGCCAGGAATGACCGTTGAGAAGTTAGACCCTCTGTTTGAAGAGCTAAAACAAGGTTAATCCCTCTCATTCAGCACGTGAATATTGCAAAAAACAAACCGAATACTGACGTGTTGTTTCATCATTTTCCTAAAGATAAGCAGAGGGAATTAAGCTTGGCGTTTTTGGATACGATCGGTTATGACTTTCATGCAGGACGCTTGGATGAAACGGTTCATCCGTTTGCGACGGGAATTAATCGTGGGGACGTACGTGTGACGACGAAGTACGATGAACATGATTTTCGTGTCGCACTTCTAGGCACGATTCACGAAGGTGGCCATGCGCTGTACGAGCAGAACATTAGCGAAACGTTAGCGGGAACGTTTGCAGGGTCAGCCAGTTCCTTTGGCATTCATGAGTCACAATCATTATTCATGGAGAAGTTTGTCGGGCAAAATGAGCGCTTTTGGCGATCCAACTATCCTGTGCTGCAACGTTATGCAGGAGGTACATTTGACGATGTGTCGTTTGATGAGTTTTTCTTTGCGCTTAACGAGTCAAAACCGTCGTTCATCCGAATCGAAGCCGATGAGTTAACGTATTGTTTGCATATCATTGTTCGTTATGAACTGGAGAAAGCATTGTTCTCTGAAGAACTTGAAGTCAAAGATCTGCCGAAAGCCTGGAATGAGAAGATGAAAGACTACTTCGGGATTGTTCCAGCTACTGATGCTGAAGGGGTATTGCAAGACGTTCATTGGCCATCAGGGATGTTTGGTTATTTCCCATCGTATGCGCTAGGATACGTATACGCGGCTCAGCTTCATGAGCGTTTGCTCGTTGACATACCTGACTTTGAAGAGCGTTTGGAAACGGGTGAGTTAGAGGAAATACGAGCATGGATGACGGAACACGTTCACAAACACGGTGCCATGAAAAAACCTGATGAAATCATTAGGGATACGACCGGGTCTGGAGTAGATGCCAAGCCATTGCTTGCCTACTTGAAGAACAAATACGAAACATTGTACGCGTAAAAAAAACGCCAGTTTTGCCATTCCCGGCAAAGCTGGCGTTTTATTACCATAAATTTTTTCTTGATGTGGTGACAGCTTTCGCTCCGGCACGGATGGCAGCTGCGACATCTTCGTGTGTACTAATGAGTCCTCCAGCGATCACATCGATGCCCGTGTCAGTTCGCACTTTTTGAATGTATTCGGGCAAGATTCCAGGCAGAACTTCTAACACATCAGGCTCAACGGTGCGTGTCGTTTGATAACTCGTATGCAAGGCGAGTGTGTCTAATAAAAACACACGTTGTATGGCTAACAGCCATTTTTCTTGGCTGTTTTGAGCATGTTTGCCCGAGTCGAAATAACGCCAGCTGGGCGGATGACTTGGCAAATATATTCAGCAGCATATCGATCCGTTTTTAACCCTTGCACGAGATCGGCATGCAAAAGCATCTTTTTATTTGCTTTCAATGAGAACTCTTTCATCGTTGTGAGCATTGATAAATGTACATCCAACACAACGAAATAGTCTTCTTCTTTATTCATCACCGATTCGAAGTCTTTCATCGAGTTGACAGCTGGGAGAATCTCTTGCCCGTTAAACATTACCCGATGCTCCTTAAGGTGAGAAGGTCATACTGTTTTTTGAGGTCATCCACATAATCTTTTTTCTTTTCATCCGTCCAGTTCAAATGATCTGCCATCGTTTGAACAACCCCATCCATAACGTGTTCTGCACGGTGAATATCAAAGAGCAGATAAGAAGTTCGGCGTAACAAAAAGTCAACCGGAGTGACCGTCATTTCATGTTCTAGGCTGTATAGAAGCATTCCGTGCACCTCTTTAGGGAGGTGATCAGTCGGCGACGCGTTTCTGATATAGTTTAGCACTTCGGGTGCATTTGAGCCGTAACGGGTGACGAGCTCCTGTCCAAATGCTTCGCTCAATCCGAGCGCTTTTACATCGTTGGTTATTTTCTCTTTAAATGCAGGGAAGCCTTTTGAACCTCCTACATTTCCTCCAGAGAGAACGAGCTCTTTCGTTTGGCAACCCGGAAATGTCTTGCCTGTTTCTTGAGCAATTTCGTCAGCTGCAAGTGTCACGATCGTGTCAGCCATTTTCCGATAGCCGGTGAGCTTGCCTCCAGCAATCGTCATTAGGCCACTTTCGGAATGGAAAATCTCATCTTTTCTTGAGATTTCGGACGGGTCTTTCCCGTCTTCATGGATGAGCGGTCTTACTCCTGACCAGCTCGATTCAATATCTGATTTAGTCAAGTGAAACCCAGGGAACATCGCATTTGCTGCATCAACGATATACGTCATATCTCAGCGGTGACACCAGGCTCTGTTTGATCTCCATCGTAGTCTGTATCGGTCGTACCGACATATACTTTCTCATCTCTTGGGATCGCAAACATCATCCGACCATCGGCAAAGGGGGTATCAAAGTAGATGGCTTGTTGCAAAGGCAAACGGTCTTTTGAGAAGACGAGGTGAACCCCTTTCGTCAAATGGATCGATTTGCCTTCTCGCGATCGGTCTTGTTCACGC
The DNA here is from genome assembly GCF_000698105.1 of Geomicrobium sp. JCM 19037. Taxonomy (NCBI): domain Bacteria; kingdom Bacillati; phylum Bacillota; class Bacilli; order Caryophanales; genus Geomicrobium; species Geomicrobium sp. JCM 19037. The sequence continues at coordinate 50,864 of NZ_BAWZ01000012.1, forward strand.
AACGTATCGACCCACGGTCCGGTTGCATTAATGATCTTTTTCGCATAGATTTTGACACTGCTGCCATTTGTAACGTCTGTTGCGTGGACGCCAATGACTTTTTTGTCTGATAAATAAAGGACTCTGCCTTCACATAATTTAAGAGGTGCGCGCCACGCTCGGCTGCACTTTTTGCGACTTCCATTGTGAGTCTCGCGTCGTCTGTTCGGTATTCAACGTACATACCGGCCCCTTTTAGGTCTTCTGATTTAAGAATGCCTTCTTGCTTGAGTGCGTTCTTAGCACTCATCATCGTACGCCGTTCCGCTTTTTTAACACCTGCGAGCCGATCGTAAACGGACAACCCAACCGATGATGACAACGAATTAAACGTCCCACCTTTATAAAAGGGAAGCATCATACGGACTGGTTCTGTCACGTGAGGAGCATTTTCGTAAACGATGGCACGTTCTTTACCCACTTCTGCCACGAGCTTAATTTCGAACTGTTTGAGATACCTCAGCCCACCGTGAATGAGTTTGGTCGAGCGGCTTGACGTTCCTGCCGCGAAATCTTGCATTTCAATGAGTCCAGTATCCAGTCCTCTTGTTTGTGCATCTAGCGCAATCCCAGTTCCTGTGATCCCGCCGCCTAATACGAGCACATCAAGTTCTTTTGTTTGTAGTTCTTGAAGCATGTGCGTTCTATTTCGTGATGAGAAATCCAACGGATGCCCTCCTAGTCAAGACAATAAAAGGGGACTACAACGAAATCAAGCAGACTGTGTCCACTTAAAATGCTGTAATCCCCTCATCGTCTCAAAGATATATTCATTAACTTGTTATATTTATTGTACGTGATGAAGGATCATTCGTAAAGCGTTACGGCTTGAAAGTCATGGTGGCGTTGACTGCTTTCTTCCAGCCAGAGTAGAGATCGTCTCGTTCCTTACCATCCATATTCGGGGAGAAGGAGCGGTCCATGTTCCATTTCTTGGCAATGTCTTCTTTGCTTTCCCATACGCCGACGGCAAGACCAGCTAAGTATGCTGCGCCTAGCGCTGTCGTTTCCGTAACAGAAGGAATTTCAACCGGTGCGTCCAGCAAATCGCTTTGGAATTGCATTAAGAAATCGTTCGCAACGGCACCCCCGTCAGCGCGAAGTTTCTTCGATTCAATGCCAGAATCGCTCTCCATCGCACTCATCACATCTTTCGTTTGATATGCGAGTGACTCGAGCGTCGCCCTTACAATATGTGAACGCTCCGTCCCTCTAGTGAGACCAAACATTGCGCCCCGTGCCTCGCTGTCCCAATACGGGGTTCCGAGTCCGACAAAAGCCGGAACGAGATACACGCCGTCTGAAGAAGTGATCCGGGTCGCAAGCGTTTCACTTTGGGGGCATCTTCAATAATTTGAATACCATCGCGCAACCATTGGATCGCAGAACCTGCAACAAATATGCTGCCTTCCAACGCGTATTCAACTTTGCCGTCAATTCCCCAAGCGAGTGTCGTAAGCAGCCCATTTTTAGATTCAACAGCGGTTTCTCCTGTATTCATTAAGATAAAGCAACCGGTACCGTACGTATTTTTCACCATGCCTTCTTCGAAGCAAGCTTGACCGAATAAGGCGGCATGTTGGTCACCAGCAACTCCGGCAATTGGCACATTTTCTCCAAAGAAATGATAATCTACCGTCTCTGCGTAGATTTCTGATGAAGACTTCACTTCCGGTAGCATATTCTTTGGCACGTTCAGGTGTTCGAGCAACTCATCATCCCAATGAAGATCATGAATATTGTACATGAGTGTCCGGGCAGCATTGGTGTAGTCTGTAACATGGGCTTTTCCACCACTAAGTTTCCAAATGAGCCACGAGTCGATTGTCCCGAATAGCAAATCTCCTCGTTCTGCTTTCTCGCGAGCACCGTCGACATTGTCCAAAATCCATTTTACTTTTGTACCTGAGAAATAGGGGTCGAGTAATAATCCTGTTTTCTTTCTAAATGTGTCATTTAATCCTGCTTCTCGCATCTCTGCACAAATAGAAGCGGTTTGCCGAGACTGCCAAACGAGAGCGTGATAGATCGGTTTGCCTGTATGTTTATCCCAGACAACTGTTGTTTCTCGCTGATTCGTAATGCCAATGCCAGCGACTTCTTGTGGGGTGATATCCGATTCCGAAAAAACTTCAGCAATGACAGCTAATACTGACGTCCAGATTTCGTTTGCATTGTGTTCTACCCAACCTGGATGAGGGAAATATTGTTTGAACTCTCGTTGTGCGGTTTGGACCATTTCCCCTTGGTCATCAAAAAGTATTGCTCTTGAACTCGTTGTACCTTGATCAATGGCAAGAATATGTTTTTTCGTCAAAGTGTTCTCCTCCTTGAATCATCAAATTTAGAAAATGAGTACGAATAAAAATGCACCAACAATACCGCCAGCAATCGGTCCGAGAATGGGTACCCAAGCATACGCCCAATCTGACGGTCCTTTTTTATCAATTGGAAGAATCGCATGTGCTAACCGAGGGCCGAGGTCACGTGCAGGGTTGATCGCATAGCCGGTCGTACCGCCAAGAGACAAACCGATTGCAGCGATGAGTACACCGACCGCAATGGGGTTTAAACCTTCTGTAAATGTATTTGCCCCAATTGCAAGTAAACCAAACACAAGTACTGCAGTTCCGATGAATTCGCTTCCAACATTGGACGGCAAGTGGCGAATTGCAGGCCCTGTCGCAAAGACGCCAAGCTTCGTACCTGGGTCTGGGGTTGCTTTCCAATGCGGATAGTAATGGAAAAATACGATGACTGCTCCAACAAACGCTCCGGCAACTTGCCCGATAATATAGCCAGGAACTTGCGACCACGGGAAGTCACCAATCGCAGCAAAAGCTAAGGTTACAGCGGGGTTAATGTGACCATCGCTCACAGTTCCTGAGACGTACACACCGAGCGTAACCGCAAACCCCCAGCCTAAAGCGATAGCAATCCAACCTGCACCTTCCGCTTTTGAGCCACGCAAATTGACAGCAGCAACGACACCAGCACCAAAAATAATCAAGATCATCGTGCCTATAAATTCTGCAATGATTTCTAACATCTTTCATCCTCCTTAAGCGAATAATAAAAAAGAGCAGCTCTTTTCACGTCATCCTGGGACTCCGTCAAAAAAGCTGCTCTCATGAGCTCATCAGCTTGTTTACATTAACTTGACCCCATTGTACACGGCGAACGTATACTTGTAAACGCATTCGTAGTACTTAATATTAAAATATTAAGAAATTATGGGACTTCGTGAACGAGCTGTTCAATCCATACTTATTCACGATCAGGCGTGCCTAGAACACGATTTCTGCAATGTCACCGAGGGCAACGGAGTAAAAAATGCTTACTCAGTTGCCGATTTGTCCTTTCCCTGCTCGTAAGCTGACGAATACGATGAGTATGGACAAGGTAGCGAGAATGAGAAGGGGTGCTTGCCAACTGCCAGAGAAGTCGTACGTGACGCCGAATACCATCGGTCCGAATGCGGCGAGCAAATAACCGAACGCTTGTGCCATACCTGAAAGCTTAGACGCTCCGATACTCGTAGAGGTTCTTAACGCAAACAGCATCATACTGAGGCCAAACCCGCTTCCACAAGCAATGCCCATTAAGATGACCCATACAGGAAGAGCAACTCCTGTGTACAAACCTACGTTAGCTAGTAAAAAACATACCCCGATGCCGATGCCAATGATTCGTTGGTCTTTCATTCGACCAGCGAGAACAGGAATAATAAATGTCATTGGAACGATGGCTCCCTGCATCATCGCAAGCATCCACCTGCAGACGTTGGCGTGTAACCGTGTGTAGCAAGGAGTTGAGGCAACCATGTCATCATTGTGTAATAGTGCAACGATTGAATCCCCATAAAAATCGTTACGCTCCAAGCGAGACGAGACCGCCATAATGAGGTTTGAGCCGACGGCAAAACCGATCGGTTTTCGCCTTTATTCTTGGAAAGCTGAACTCCCCAAACGACGAGAGCGAAGAAAACAACAGAACCCCAAATGGCTAGAGACCCATTCCAATTCAGTCCAGCGCGAGCGATCGGCTCACTCACTCCAGAGCCGATTGCAGCTACAATATTCATGGAAATTCCGTAAAGTCCAGTCACAAGGCCGATATGTAGCGGGAAGTTCTTTTTGACAATTCCAGGTAGCAACACGTTACCAACAGCAATGCCGGCACCGATAAACACCGTGCCAATAAACAGTGCAGGTACATACATGAAGTAACGAACACCGATACCGATCGCAATAAATATAAGTGCAGCAAACACAAGGCGCTCTGTCCCGACACGCTCAGCAATACGTGGAGCAAAAGGGGACAATAACGCAAACGCGAGTAATGGAATTGTAGTTATGCTTCCAGCAACAGCGTTAGATAGCTCCAAGCCTTCTTGAATGAACGGCAAAAGCGGGCCGACTGAAGTCATAGGAGTCCGCAATGTTGACGCTATGAGAAGAATGCCAAGTAAAAGCACAAACCGTTCTGATTGATAGGGAGTGGGTTGATGTAGCGAGCGTTCTGTGTTCATGTCAGTCTCCTCCTTCATACGGTTATTGTAAACGATTACTAATTGTCTGAACATCTATACTTTACGCATAACACAACAAGTAGTAGCCGATGTGCTAGGTGCTATTTTGCGCGCAGTTTGTTCCAACTTGAGCGCAGATACAATGCCTATAAGCGAGCACCCTGTCGGCCCCAGCAGGCCGAAGCCAAATCGGACTCGGTTCGGCGCGGGGGTGTACACATGACCCGGTGATCTGTTACCGAGTTTGCTCATTCTGTTCCCTAGTTTAGGAGAATTTACCGCTTTTCCTGCGATTTCCCCCAACTTGAGAACAGTTCGGTCGCAACTCGAGCACAGTTTCCACTTTACGAAGTTTCCCATTGGTTTTTGAAGACATTCTTTCGTTCAACTTCTATAGATATGCTGAGTTTTTGATCCTCCTGAATGGGGTTGTGTACTTAATAACCACTAATGCAGAGCGTTGTACTCCGAAAGATAACGGCCACTTCGTTAGTGAGACATCCCCGCCGTTCCGCCCAAAAAAGCTGAGGTTCAAATGCCTCAAATATCAACTTTTGAGGCATTTGATTGAGCTAAATCTGTTTCTCTTAGCTTAGATTGTCACACAAACTTCTCGAGCGGTCACAAATAGAGATTTATGAGATGTTTATTCTCTTAAAATGCCTCTTTTGAGAAGGGAATTGTCACTTAAAAGAGCGAGTCTTTTTCATCGGTGGGAAAAGCCAAGCGTTTACCCGCATAAACCTGAAGGGCTGGCAACCATCGGCACCTCAGGTACCAAAACAAAACCGATCAGAGCTCGGCGTGATTCATGTCGATAACAAGCTGCGTTTTTCGTCGTAGAGCCACCTGTACCCAAGTGGGCTCCAGCTGTGATCAAGTTAGCCAACAAACCCTACATCGTGGGGACGTTAGTGCCAACTGATGTTGCTATGGCAGACCTGACTGTCGATAAAAGGTCATTCGTCATTTAATTACATTAGTGAAGATAATAAAGAGGAAAAACGCACACCAGGGTATTAAAACAAAAGAAGGGAAGGGGCTGTACATACAGCCCCTTCCCCTCTTCTAAAATTATTGCTCCGTGTTTAATCCTTTGATCCAGTTCGTTACGTTACTTACAACCGTATCGAGATACTGAACGGTCCCTTCATCTATAAGTTGTCCGATTTCATCTAATTTCGTGTGTACCGCACCGATATAAACTTCATTTCCAGGTAGTACAGGTGAGGCAAGGCCAGGGGCAAAAAGAATGTCACGCAAGTGGGCTTGAGCTTTTACTGATCCTAAGGTCCCCATAGAAGCTCCGATGATCCATGAAGGTTTCCCGATCATGACTTTGTCAACTCGGGACAGCCAGTCAATGGCATTTTTTAGAGCGGCAGGAATCGTCGCGTTGTGTTCAGGTGTTACCCAAAGAACGGCATCCGCTGACTTCACTTCTGCTTTGAAGTTGACGACCGCGTCCGTCGGTGTGTTTTCTGTATCTTGATTGTACAAAGGAAGGTCGGCGATGTTTAGGATATTCATATCCATTTTATCTGTATAGCGTTCCTTCATATATTTTGACACATGCATGTTGTAGGAGTCTTTTCTTGTACTACCTACGATGACTGCAATTTTCATGATTAATATCCTCCAATAACCTATCGTAAATTCAATCGTGTATTTTACACCGATATGAATGAAAAATCCAGTTGTCTGTTTGACTGAACGAAAAAGACTCCTTACAAAAGGAGTCTAGGTTGAATAATAGAGGAGGGGGATCGTATTGTGCAGATCAATCCCTTCAATAGATAGAACGACCATTCCATCATTTGTGCCTGAGGCGTGTTTTTCACCTTCAGCAAAAAAGGCTGCTTGACCAGCTCGAATTTCCGTTGGTGTGGCGTCTGAACCGCTAACCCAACCACTTCCTTGAACGACGAGAAACAGTTGATCGGGATTGGCTTCGTGTTCTGGAATGGTTTGATTGGCCTCTAATGTGAGCATGGCCATGCGAATATGCGCAGCATTACGGATGATTGGTGTTAAAATAAATGAAGAATCGTCCATTGTCATTTCTTTTCCGACAGAGGAGTCGCACGTTACAATTTGCATGTGATGAACTAAAGCTCCTTTCTATAGAAAGGGATGGGTTGGCTCCGTTATAATCATTCGACAAAACCCGCACCAATCCTGCAACAATATTGGTGGGAGGATTACCAGAAGTTTTTTCTTCATAATTATTAAGAATGTAGTGGAATTCTGCTATAATGAAAGGCTGAGGAATGTAATAAATGAACAACATAAGGATAGATAACACGGTTACTCACGTGATGAGAGTTCGAGAGAATCGATATCGACACAGGGCGGGGTAGCAAAGCTCGAAGCGGAGGCTTTCGTAATGATTCAACAAGAGATAAAAACGTGGCGTCATGTGTTTAAAGTAGACCCGGCGCGCTCATTTTCAGAAGAATGGCTTGCAGATATATGTGAGTCAGGGACAGATGCAATAATTGTCGGTGGCAGCGATGGGATCACCATCGATAATGTGACAGAATGTTTAGCAGCAATTCGAAGGTATTCAGTCCCTTGTGTTCTTGAAGTAACGGAATTAGAAGCTTTAACTCCGGGGTTTGATGCTTACCTCATCCCTGTAGTATTAAATTCTCACAATCCTGCTTTTATTAGTGGCCTTCACCAACAAGCATTAAAAGCTCATGGTCCGCTACTCGATATGGCAGATGTGATTGGAGAAGGGTATTGCATCTTAAATCGAGATTCAAGTGCAGCAAAGCGAACGAACTCAGATACGGCGCTTGACATCGACGACATTGAAGCCTTTGCCCGTTTTTCAGATACTGTGCTTCGAATGCCGATCTTTTATTTAGAATACAGTGGAACCTATGGCAGTGAGCACGTCGTCAAAAAAGTGAGTGAGACTTTGAACCAGGCACAACTTTTTTATGGCGGTGGCATTAAAAATGCAGAGCAGGCGCGAAAGATGGCAAGCTTTGCGGACACGATTGTCATTGGAAATGCCATTTACGAAGACAAAGAAGAAGCGTTAAAAACGGTCCAAGCTGTCCGTGAACTGAAAGCATAAGGGGGAAGATGCGATGTATGACGATCGCGTAAAACAGTTACTCACTGGATTAAATAAAGAACAGTCAGAAGCTGTAACAACGACCGAAGGCCCACTGCTCATTATGGCAGGAGCAGGCAGTGGAAAAACCCGAGTGCTTACGCATCGGATTGCCTATTTAATTCGTGAAAAAGGAATGGCTCCTTGGAATATTCTTGCGATTACGTTTACGAATAAAGCAGCAAGAGAAATGCAAGAGAGGGTTGGCAAATTAGTGAGTGGTGTGGCAGATGATATTTGGATGTCAACGTTTCACTCATTATGCGTACGAATTCTTAGAAGAGATGTCGACCGCATCGGGATAAACCGGAACTTCTCTATTTTAGATAGTACGGATCAGCAGTCTGTCATCAAGCAGATTTTAAAGGATCAGAACCTTGATTCCAAAAAATTCCCACCCCGCACGTTGCTCGGCATGATTAGCGGCGCAAAAAATGAATTGATTACTGCAAAGCAGTATGCGAAAAAAGCAGAAGGACACTTGAGGAAGTGGCTCGAGATGTGTACTTAGAGTACAGCAAGCGACTGAGAATTAACCATTCGCTTGATTTTGACGATCTGATTATGATGACGATCCGACTGTTTAATGAAGTGCCAGAAGTGCTTGGCTATTATCAACGAAAGTTTCAATACATTCATGTCGATGAGTATCAAGATACAAACCGCGCACAATACGAACTAGTGAGGCTGCTTGCTGAGCGTTACAGAAACCTTTGTGTTGTTGGGGACTCTGATCAGTCGATTTACAAATGGCGGGGTGCAGATATTAAAAACATCCTTTCATTCGAGCAAGATTACAGTGATGCACGTGTAATTTTGTTAGAGCAGAACTATCGCTCATCGAAAACCATTTTAACGGCTGCTAACGAAGTGATCCGAAACAACGGAGGCCGCCGCGCAAAAAACTTATGGACAGAAAATGATGACGGCATGAAGATCCAGTTGCAAGAAGCGATGGATGAACGGGAAGAAGCTTTTAATGTTGTTGATCGAATCAAGGAAGCCGTTCGGGATAAAGACCGTTCATATCAAGACTTTGCGATCTTGTATCGGACGAATGCGCAATCGCGTGTAATTGAGGAGATGTTCGTAAAGTCGAATATTACGTACCAAATGATCGGCGGCACAAAATTCTATGACCGAAAAGAAATTAAAGATGTTCTCGCTTATTTACGTGTAATTGCGAACCCAAATGACGATATTAGTCTCATGAGAATCATTAATGTACCGAAACGAGGCATCGGCGCAACAACCGTTGATCGTGTCGCTTCTTATGCAGTGAATCAAGAGATGAGCATGCATACGGCACTTATGGAAGCTGAACATATCGGACTATCCGCTGCTGTGACAAAAAAACTACGAAGCTTTGCGGAAATGTTAGATGGATGGATTAAGCAACAAGACTATCTTTCCGTCGTTGAGCTCGTCGAACAAGTACTTGAGAAATCGGAGTACCGTGAAGCATTAAAAACGGAGAATACGTTGGAGTCACAAAGTCGTTTAGAGAACATTGATGAATTTCTCACCGTTTCTCAAGAGTTTGAGAAAGCGAATGATGATAAATCGTTAATCGCATTTCTTACTGATCTGGCACTTGTAGCTGACATTGATCGTCTTGATGAGCCGGAAGTAGGGGACCGTGGAGCGGTGACGATGATGACTCTTCATGCTGCGAAAGGTCTTGAGTTCCCGGTCGTGTTTCTCATTGGGATGGAAGAGGGCATTTTCCCGCACAGCCGGTCGCTGTTTGAGGAAGAAGAAATGGAAGAAGAACGACGGTTGGCGTATGTGGGAATGACGAGGCAGAAGAGGAATTGTATTTGTCTAGAGCGTCCACGCGCACGTTGTATGGGCGTACGCAAATGAACCCAAGCTCTCGGTTTATTAATGAAGTGCCAACGGAGTTGTTTGAAGAACAGCCAGAAAAAGTGGAGCAACCGCGTAGTAGGACGAATGCTCACCAACAGAGACGAACACGTCTAAAATCTACAACACAAACCGGTGGTGACGCGCTAGCGTGGGCGGTCGGAGATAAGGCCCAACATCGCAAGTGGGGGCAAGGGACGGTTGTATCTGTGAAAGGTGAAGGGGAAAATCAAGAACTTGACATCGCTTTTCCTAATGAAGGAATTAAACGGCTTGTCGCTAAATTTGCGCCCATTACTAAATCGTAGAAAGGAAGACGTGCATGGCTTCTCATAATGAAGACCCGAAGCAAAAGATTGAAGCGTTGCGCGATCAATTGCACGACTATAATTATAAGTATCACGTATTAGACGATCCACAAATTCCTGATGCTGACTATGATGCACTTCTACAAGAGCTGCTTTCATTGGAACAAGAATATCCTGCCTATCAGTCCGAAGACTCACCAACGATGCGTATTGGTGGTGAGCCTCTCGCTGGATTCACGAAAGTTCGCCACGAAGTGCCGATGCTCAGCTTAGGGAACGCCTTTAACGAACAGGACTTAAGAGATTGGGACCGCCGCGTTAAACAAGGGTCAGGAAATGAACAGCCCCGGTATGTATGTGAGCTGAAAATTGATGGGCTTGCGGTCTCCCTCACGTATGAGGACGGGAAGTTCGTTAGAGGAGCCACTCGTGGAGATGGCACAACAGGGGAAGACATTACGACGAACTTGAAGACGGTCGGCTCGATTCCCCTTCGTTTAAAAGAAACGGCGAACCTTGAAGTGCGCGGGGAAGTGTATATGCCTCATCGGTCCTTTCAAGCGCTGAACAAAGCAAAAGAAGAGAACGATGAAGCGCTGTTTGCCAACCCGAGAAATGCAGCAGCAGGTTCACTGAGGCAGTTGGACCCGAAAGTGGCGGCGAGACGTAACTTGGACATCTTTTTATATTCCATTGCGAACGATCGTGGCAAAGGGTTAACCGGTCATTCAGAAGCTCTTTCGTATATGGAATCACTCGGGCTAAAAGTGAACAGGGAAACAGCAACGTATGCAACCATTGATGAAGTGATTGACTACGTAAACCGATGGTCAGAAAAACGAAAGTCGCTCCCCTATGAAACGGATGGGATTGTCATTAAAGTCGATTCACTAACGGAGCAGCAAACGCTCGGGTTTACAGCAAAAAGCCCACGTTGGGCGATTGCGTTTAAATTCCCAGCTGAAGAGAAAATGACGACGTTAACCGGGATCGAACTTTCCATTGGGAGAACAGGGGCAGTCACTCCAACCGCACATTTGGAGCCTGTCGTCGTTGCGGGGACGACCGTCCGTCGTGCGTCGTTGCACAATGAAGACTTAATTCGTGAGAAGGATATACGTATTGGGGATCGAGTTGTCATTAAAAAGGCAGGAGACATCATTCCAGAAGTTGTCCGGGTGTTAGAGGATGAACGTGACGGATCAGAAACCGAATTTACCATGCCGACGCACTGCCCAGAATGTGAGAGTGAACTCGTTCATCTTGAAGAAGAGGTTGCACTTCGTTGCATTAACCCAAAGTGTCCGGCCCAAGTTCGAGAAGGATTGATTCATTTCGTATCACGAACGGCAATGAATATTGACGGTCTAGGTGAAAAAGTGATTACGCAATTGTTTCGTCATTCGCTCATCCAAGACGTCGCCGATTTGTATGCACTCACGTACGAACAGCTTATTGAGCTGGAGCGGATGGGGGACAAATCAGCGAACAACCTTCTTAAAGCGATAGAAGCGTCTAAGCAAAACTCGATGGAGAAGCTTCTTTTTGGTCTTGGCATACGCTTTATCGGTGCAAAAGCTGCCGAGACATTGGCAAGACATTTTTCATCTATGGAAACGTTGAAAGAAGCTGATGTTGAAACGCTCGCAAACGTCCCAGAGATTGGAGAAAAGATGGCCGATGCGGTTGTTCAATATTTTGACCAACCTGAAGCCCTCGATCTGCTCGAAAAGTTAAAAGCTGCGGGCGTGAATGTTCAGTTCACTGGTGCGACCACGGACGTGGAGAACGGTCGATTTGCTGATCAGACGATCGTACTAACCGGAAAGTTAGAACGATGGACAAGAGACGAGTTGAAACAATTAATTGAAACCAATGGTGGAAAAGTAACGTCTAGTGTAAGTAAGAAGACGGATTTGTTAATTGCAGGGGAAGACGCTGGATCAAAGCTTGATAAAGCTCAAGACTTAGGGGTTACCGTCTGGAACGAGGAAGAAACAGCTGAATTTCTTTCTCAAGATGACTAGGTCAATGAAATGAATACGGAGAGGAGCTGCTAGGTATGAGAAACGCGCTCATCATCCCACTTTTTGCGATGATGCTCATGTTCTTAGCAGGATGTATGGCTTTTCTAGAACCAGAGGAAGAGGCAGACACAGAAGCGGAAGAGGCGGAAAACTCGGCGGAAGTGAGCGGGGAAATCCCAAGCTTATCGAACTATTATCGAACGGTCTTTCGCGACGGATCTTATGAGCCGGGGCATGCAAGAGGATTTGGGACAGCGATGGTTCATAATCGCCACGACCTTGAACGATTAGAAGTTGGCTTAAGTGAGATTGCTTCGGAAACATTTTCACCTGAAGAATATTTTATTCAAGAAGGTCAATTTATTCAGCGGAACGTGCTAAACAGCTGGTTGCGTCGCCTTGACGAAACCGAAGACGAAGACGGCAATATGGAAAACCCTAACGGTTTAAACCCACCTCTTGGTGAAGGGGAAACACTCGTTGAGCGAGAGCGTAATGCACCGAGAGTGTTATCTCACTTAACCGAACATAATTTTATGAGAGAAACGAGTGAAGGTGACCTTGCTGTAGCAGGGGTAGCGGTTGCCATCTCGTTAAACTCGGTGTATACATTTACCGTTGAAGATGATGAAGCCTACACGGTCCATTTGATGAAGAGTTATCAGAGGAAGAGCTGGATGCGGCAAGAGACCGGATATCTGAAGAAGTCGTTGAACGGCTACGTGAATCTCACGACGGAACCGATGGCGTCAACTTGGATGAAGTGCCTATTGTTGTAGCCGTGTATCATGAAGCTGTTCGCGAATCAACAACGCCAGGGGAATTTGTCAGCTATGCGGTTGCCGATCCGGGCAGTAGCCTTGGAGGCTGGACCGAGCTGGATGAGACGCATCACTTCTTCCCATCTAATGCGGCGTCTGATGCAGTTACGGGTGACGCAGACCGATTTAACGAATTTCATATGGAGTTAAACAGCTACTTCGATGATCATATTGGCGCTACCGCCATCGGATATTATCAAAACAGTGAGTTGAGAGAACTAACCATTACGGTTCCGATTCGTTTCCAAAGTAAGATGGAAACGATTGCTGTTACTCAACAAGTGGCAAGCTTAATTGATGAGCGCTTCTCATCCAATGTTGATATTGTCGCAAAGGTAAGAAGCAACGATCAGCAAGAAGCATTAATTAGGCGCCCAGCAGGCGAAGAAGTTGATGTGTATATTTACGATTAACTGAAAGGGTTAAGCAATTGCTTGCTCTAGTATGTGTTTGGTATACTTTAAGAATGTTTAGCGAAAACTTGGCGCTTTGCCAAGTTTTTCTAATGATAAGCCAACGCGGGGGTGAAGAGATGTCTAAGATCTCAAAAGAACAAGTTCAGCATGTTGCTGATCTTGCCAGACTTACGTTTAACGAAGATGAAATTGAAGATTTCACAAAACAAATGAGTAAGATCATTGAGTACGCTGAAGTGCTGAATGAATTAGATACGGAGAATGTAGAACCGACGACACATGTAATGGATGTGAGAAACGTTTTGCGAGCAGATGAAGTGAAACCTTCATTAGATCGTGAAGATGCACTAAAGAATGCGCCAAAACAAAAAGACGGGCAATTTGAAGTGCCGTCTGTCCTCGAATAAGGAGTGAACAAGCGATGAGTTTCTTTGATGAAACATTGTCTTCATTACATACGAAGATAAAAAATAAAGAAGTAACGGTTACAGAGCTCACAAAGGCTTCTTTTGACCAGATTAAAGCAACTGATGATAAAATCCATGCATTTCTTACGCTAGATGAAGAGCGTGCGATGGCAAAAGCAGCTGAATTGGACAAGCAAGACGCCAATCACCTGTTGTATGGTATTCCTGCCGGGATTAAGGACAATATTGTTACGAAAGGGTTGCGGACAACGTGTGCGAGCCAGTTGCTTGATAACTTTGAGCCCGTCCATGATGCGACGGTCATGAACCGTTTAAACGATGCGAATATCGTTTCTGTCGGCAAGCTGAACATGGATGAGTTTGCTATGGGTTCATCTAATGAGAATTCTGGATACGTGACAGCGCGGAACCCTTGGAACACCGATCATGTTCCTGGAGGGTCAAGCGGGGGATCAGCAGCTGCGGTAGCCGCAGGACAAGTTCCGTTTGCTCTTGGATCAGATACAGGTGGTTCCATTCGCCAACCGGCCTCTTTTTGTGGTGTCGTGGGCCTTAAGCCGACGTACGGCCGTGTTTCACGTTTTGGCCTCGTTGCGTTTGCCTCTTCCCTAGATCAAATTGGTCCGATTACAAGAACCGTTGAAGACAATGCTTATGTGCTTCAACAAATTGCCGGTCATGACCCCCTCGACTCGACATCTGCACACATGGATGTGGCAGACTATACTAAAGGAATTGACGGCGGCGTTGAAGGCTTGAGAATAGCTGTACCGAAAGAATACCTCGGTGAAGGTGTCGATGAAGGCGTTAAAGCGCGCATCCAAGAAGCGTTACAAAAACTTGAAGAGCTTGGAGCTTCTTGGGAAGAAGTGTCATTGCCAAACTCCAAATACGCTGTCGCCGCTTATTATTTGCTCGCTTCATCAGAAGCTTCCGCAAACCTTGCCCGCTTTGATGGCGTTCGTTACGGTGTTCGAAAAGAAGGCACAGATCTTCTCGATTTGTACAAGAAATCAAGAAGCGAAGGCTTCGGTGATGAAGTGAAGCGCCGCATTATGCTCGGAACATTTGCCCTTAGCTCTGGTTATTATGATGCGTACTATAAGAAAGCACAAAAGGTCCGCACACTCATTCGGGAAGACTATGAGCAAATCCTCCACAGTTATGATGTAATTTTAGGACCAACCGTGCCAACAACCGCGTTTAAGGTCGGAGAGAATACCGATGATCCGTTAACGATGTATTTAAAGGACTTGCTGACCATCCCTGTAAACCTTGCAGGTAACCCAGCCATTTCAGTTCCTTGCGGCTTCTCCGATGGCTTACCGGTTGGCTTACAGCTTATCGCTAAACCGTTCGAAGAGCGCACGTTGTACAAAGTGGCCTATGCGTATGAACAAGCCACACAATTTACGAAAGAAAAGCCGCAGCTATAGGGAGGGAATCGATATGAAATTCGACACGATTATTGGACTCGAAGTCCATTCAGAATTAAAAACTGATACGAAAATCTTTTGTAGCTGTTCTACAGCGTTTGGTGCACCGGCGAACACGCAAACGTGTCCGATTTGTCTCGGTCATCCTGGTGTGCTACCGGTACTCAATCAACGAGCGGTTGATTTTGCCGTTCAAGCCTCCGTCGCCCTAAACTGTGACATTGCCGAAGAGACGAAATTCGACCGGAAGAATTACTTTTATCCAGACAACCCAAAAGCCTACCAAATTTCACAGTTTGATAAGCCGATTGGTGAAAATGGCTGGATTGAAATTGAAGTGGATGGTTACAAGAAGAGAATCGGTATTACACGCATACATTTAGAGGAAGATGCGGGGAAGTTGACGCATGATGATTATGATGATGCCTCACTCGTTGATTTCAACCGTGTCGGCACGCCGCTTATTGAAATTGTTTCAGAGCCAGACATTCGCACGCCAAATGAAGCGTACGCGTATTTAGAAAAACTTAAAGCGATACTCCAATACACAGAGGTATCGGATTGTAAGATGGAAGAAGGGTCCCTACGTTGTGATGCGAACATTTCTTTACGACCAGCAGGACAAGTCGAGTTTGGAACAAAAGCAGAACTTAAAAACTTAAACTCGTTCACAAACGTACAAAAAGGCTTGGCGTTCGAGGAAAAGCGTCAAGCACAAGAATTGCTTTCTGGCGGGGAGATTTTGCAAGAGACGCGTCGTTGGAATGAAGATCGCAAAGAAACGGTGCTTATGAGAATTAAAGAAGGGTCTGACGATTATCGTTACTTCCCTGAACCGGATCTTGTGCGTCTGTTTATTGATGAAGAGTGGATCGACCGTGTCAAACAAGACATTCCTGAGCTTCCTGATTCACGTAAAGAGCGGTACATGAACGATTGGAATGTTCCTGCATACGATGCCGACGTATTAACGCAATCGAAGGCGATGGCGAATTTCTTTGAAGCAGCGGTTGCTGAAGGTGCAGATGCAAAGCAAGCGGCAAACTGGCTGATGGGTGAAGTGAACGCTTATTTGAACGCAGAAGGTGTTGAACTGAATGACATTCAAATGACACCTGCGGGGCTTTCAGGCATGATTCAGTTAATTGAAGATGGTACGATTTCAGGAAAAATTGCAAAGAAAGTCTTCACGGAGCTGATGAAGAACGGCGGCGATGCGAAGAAAATTGTCGAAGATAAAGGGCTTGTACAAATTTCGGATGAAGGCGAGCTCAAAAAGATTGTTGAGCAGATTCTAGATAACAATGAACAATCCATTGAAGACTTCAAAAATGGTAAGGATAAAGCTTTCGGTTTCTTAGTCGGTCAAGCGATGAAAGAAACGAAAGGGAAAGCCAACCCACAAGTGATAAATAAGCTCATTAAAGAAGGCATCGAAGCTCGATAACGAATATGAAAACCCCCGACGCTTAATGAAAAGCGTCGGGGGTTTTGCCCCTCTTTTATACGATATGTGCCTCGATAAAAAGTGTCTAGGCGGGGATCTTGACTGCGCCAAACATGATGGCACTGTAAATGCATATAACGAACAGAGCTACGTAAATGGGGACAGCGAGAGGCCTCCTGGCATTTCCAACATGATCAATGAATAAACCGAGAATGAAAACCCCCGTGAAGATTAGAAGTCCAGTCGTAAGTGTAAGTGTCCATACAATCTCCTCATCTACCTCAAAACTCGTCGTAATCAAGGACTCAGCTGGTACCGCCATTTCCGTATATGCAAGCGTTTCGGCGACAACGTGCGGAGGTTCTTGATTAATCATTCCACCGGTTACAATGAAAATGGCGATGAGTAAGACCGCTTCCATTCGGACGGAACGGACGGTTTTTTCTTCCGCAAGCCCGCGCTTCAATTTCTTTTTCATGAGAAAGCCATGGGCAAACCCATAAAACACGAGTGGAATGAAAAGCAGATGTTTAAGCACTTGCAGTTGTCCGTAATCAAGTAGCCAACTATCGGTATAGTCTGGCGTAATCATCATCATCATTCCAATGCCCGTTCCAATCATCGTCAGGACGAGACCGATCGCAAAAGGCGTAAACCATCGAAAGAATTGAAGCCAATTGCCGTCACGCTCTTTTGAGGCGAAAAAACCGACAGTAAGCAGTGTCCCTGCCCAAATAGAAGCAGCCATAAGGTGGAAGACATTTAGAAAAAAGCCCGTGTCGGCAAGTGACGCAGCGTGAGCACTCCAACTACTCGCTACAAACAACCCGAATGTCGGAATTAAATGGATCCACATCAAGTGTGGGCGCTTTTCCAATGTGAAACGAGCAAGTAGTGTGACGACAATCAGGATGAAGACGACAACAGCTGATTGTCCGATTCGATATTCCAGCAATACAGAGCCAAGTGTACTCACAAGCGGTACGCCGAACATTTCAGCGGTTGATTGGGCAACGAGAAACGCTGGAATACTACTGGCAATAATGATCATCACACCGATGATCGGTGGCCATTTTCTCGAAATCTTTAACGATGGACGTTTTCGCTTTGGGAGAGCCTCTACTAGATGAATCCCTGTCCATACCGATAGTGAGATGAACAAGACGATGTTTGCGATAATGACAGTCATTATGATTTATTGCGACGAGACATAAAGAACACCGCAAAACCTACGACGAGAACGGCGACAACAATGGCAATTACTAGACCACTGTTTTGATCAGTTTCTTCGTCATCTACATCTGTCTCAGCCGATTCTTCGACTTCTAGATCTTCTTCCTCTTCCTCAATCACCTCAGGCTCTTCTTCCTCTACAATTTCTTCCTCATCTTGAGCATCAACGGTGAAGTTGAATTCTCCCTCTGTTCCATGGCCATCAGCACCGAGCGCTTGCCACGCAACAGTATAGTCACCACTAGGAAGAGGCTCGTCCAGATGGACAATAAAATCATCGCCTTCAAATTCTTCCGATCCGATGGTGTATTCATTTCCATCTACATCCGTAACTACGGCAGTAGTCGCGGGTTCAATACCCGCATCGAAATGCATCGTAATCGTATCCACTGTCTCTTCGACAGTTTCACCATCTTCAGGTGTGCTTGTGTCTACGTATGAATGGGCGAGCGTTTGTGAGGCCATAGTTGCTGATCCAAAAACGAGCAATACGACAACAAACGTAGCTTTGAATGATTTCATACTGTTAAAAACCCCCTGTAAATATATATAAATCCGATGAGGAGATTGATCAGACTTTGCCTGTCTATCATTTCTCCTATACAATACATAGTATAAAAGAAAACGAAAACTATTCCAGTTACGTCTTTTTGACGGATTTTATTTGTATGGGAGAAATGAACCTTGAAAAATGCGAGAGTCATTTATAACCCGACGTCAGGTCGAGAGCAATTAAAGAAACATTTACCGTATATCCTTGATCGTTTAGAACAAGCAGGTTATGTCGCCTCCGCACACCAAACAAAAAAAGAAGGATGTGCGAAAGACGCGGCTTTTGAAGCGGGGAAAAATGGCTACGACCTCGTCATTGCAGCGGGTGGTGACGGGACGATCTTTGAGGTCATTAACGGACTTGCGGAATTAGAGAAGCGCCCGCGTCTCGGTTTAATCCCTGCTGGAACGACGAATGATCTTGCCCGTGCGTTTCATATGAATGAATTGGATATTGAAGAAATTTGTGACGTGCTCACCGGAGCTCACGTCTCTCCACTTGATGTAGGTAAGGCAGGAGACCAATACTTTGTCAACATTGCCGCTGGTGGGAGCCTGACCGAGCTTACGTATGATACACCGAGCCGATTAAAAACGATGCTCGGGCAGATGGCGTATTACGTTAAAGGATTTGAGAAGCTTTTCTTTTTAAAGCCTAGGCAAGCGAGAGTCGAGTATGACGGAAAATTGTTCGAAGGAGAGATCATGCTCTTTTTAATTGCCAACTCCAATTCTGTAGGAGGGTTTGAGAAGTTAAGTCCAGAAGCCAGATTGGATGATGGATTGTTTGATTTGCTATTGTTGAAAAAAACGAATTTGCCTGATTTTGTCCGCATCGGTAGTCTTGCCTTAACCGGTCAACATATTCACGAGGATAAAGTTGTCTATATCCAAGCGAACCGAATTAAGTTGGAGATCGAAGGCGAGATGCAGCTGAACTTAGACGGGGAGCACGGAGGCACGATTCCGAAAGAGTTCGTGAACCTTCATCACCATTTTGAAATGCTCGTTCCTGAACAAGAAGAAAAATAAAACACGACCGGATTTCTCCGTCGTGTTTTATTCCTAGTTCTTTGCGACTCTGATATTAAACACTGACCATGCAAGTACAGCAACCGAATAGATTACTGTTACGATGACAAACCAATGTGGCATATCCATTGTAACCATTCATCCTTCCTGCAACAGTTTCATTCTTAAGAAGCAACAGCGTATGTACGTGACACTGTTCATCAAAGAAGGGAAACGCTCTTACTAGAAATCATACGAGTTTTTTGTAGGTCCGTCAAGACAAACCATCCCACTTGAAAGGTGCGAATACTTATGGTTCACATTGTCATCGCTCCCGATTCTTTTAAAGAAAGTATGACAGCACTTGAAGCGGCTACAGCAATAAAACGAGGGTTCCAAAAAACCGATCCCGAAGCGACATTTGACGTCATTCCAATGGGGGACGGCGGGGAAGGGACGATGGAAGCTTTAACCGCCAATCTCGGGGGTGAAAGGATTGAACTGCAGGTTGAAGGCCCCAATACGAAAACCGTAACCGCGCATTTTGCAATTTCAGAAGACGGAACAACCGCAGTCATGGATATGGCTGCAGCAAGCGGGATTCATATTACAGCGAAAGCCGACCGCAACGTCTATGAAGCATCCACGTATGGAACCGGTGAAATGATCAGCGCGGCTCTAGATCGAGGTGTCTCAAGAATCATTATCGGCATTGGCGGTAGCGCGACCAATGACGCAGGTGCTGGAATGATTGAAGCATTAGGGGCAAAACTTTTGGATGAGAACGGAAACGCGATTAACCGGGGAGGCGGGGCACTCGCAAAGCTCGCGAAAATCGACATCTCCGGTCTTGACGAAAGACTTGCGAAAACAGAAATTATTGTCGCCTGTGACGTGACCAATCCACTGCTCGGTCCCGAAGGGGCAAGTGCCGTCTACGGACCGCAAAAAGGCGCGGACGAACGAGCCGTAGTGGAGCTTGACCAGGCCTTAGATGTATTTAATCAGCGAACAATCGAAGCGACTGGAAAAGATGTGAGCAACATTCCCGGCGCAGGAGCCGCTGGCGGTCTAGGAGCTGGCTTTTGGCCTTTCTCGATGCAACCTTACAACCAGGCATCGAGCTCGTCCTCGCCGAGACCGATTTTCATACGCGCGTCCAGAAGGCAGATTTGGTTTTTACTGGCGAAGGGAAGATTGACGGCCAATCCGTCTACGGCAAAACACCGATCGGTGTAGCGAAAGCGGCGAAGCAAGAAGGAAAACGAGTCATTGCCGTCTGTGGAGCGCTCGGTACCGGATACAAAGATGTTTATGAGCACGGCATCGACGCCGTTTTCAGCATTGTGCCCGGGGCAGTGTCACTCGAAGACGCGATGGCAAATGGCGCCTCCTATTTAGAAGATGCCGCGGAAAATATTGCAAGAGTGTGGCATAAATAATCCTATACAAAATCCTCTAAGCCAAGTCGCTCAGAGGATTTTGTCATTCTCATAAAAATGAAAGAAGCATACCTAAAAGCATAAAAAATACAAAGAATAGAATAATCGCACCATAAAGCGCTACGCCGACAATGGCACAAATTTTTCCGGCAAGCACGAGGTTTCTGCCCCCCTCACCCGTATGAGCGATCTCTTGGTTGGCCATTCGCACGATAAAAAGTCCGATGATTCCAATTACAAGGCCGGCATAAGGAATCGCAACGGCCAAAATCCCGAGCACGAGAGAAGTAACGGCTTTGCTGTTCGTTTGCGGTTGTGAATACTGCTCTGTCATAGAAATTCCCCCTTTCATTGTGTACAATTAAACTCTAAGACGTAAAGTTAGTGGAGTGAAACCTTTGGGAAAAAAAGCACAAGCACCTGTCCAGAAAAATGAAAGCCTGACCGTAACCTTTGAAGATCTGACCCACGAAGGGGCAGGTGTCGCTAAAATTAATGGCTATCCGCTCTTCGTGCCGAATGCACTTCCCGGCGAAGAAGCAGAAATCAAAGTCGTAAAAGCAGGCAAAGCCTTCGGCTTCGGAAAGCTAATGAACCGATTGACAACGAGTGAACATCGAATTGAACCGCCGTGCCCGATATACGACCGTTGTGGCGGCTGCCAGCTGCAGCACTTGTCCGAAGCGGCACAAAACGATCTGAAGCGTCAGCAGATCGTCAACGCCCTGCATAAGTATATGGCAACAGTACAATTCAAGTACATCCGACGCTCGCGATGGACGAGCCGTGGAGCTATCGAAACAAAGCACAAGTACCCGTCGCCGCGAATCGTGACGGCGAATTGATTGCCGGATTTTATGCGAAGCGCTCGCATCAGATCGTCGACATGGACCACTGCCTCATCCAAGGCGCGCCCAATGATGAAGCCATTCAAGTTGTCAAATCATTACTCAAAAAGTATACCATACAGCCGTATGATGAAAAGACCCGACGCGGAGTGATTCGCCACATCGTCGCCCGTCACAGCCATACGAGTGGAGAAGTGATGGTCGTCCTCGTCACGAACGGCAAAAAACTGCCAAACAAAGAAGCACTCATTGATGATATAAAAAATGAAGTCAACAATGTTCGTTCCATCGTCCAAAACATTAATAAAGAAGACACGAACGTCATCTTCGGTGACCAAAGCGAAGTGTTGTGGGGATCGCGTACGATCGAAGACAAAATCGGTAACGTTCGCTTCCTGATCTCACCGCGTTCATTTTTCCAAGTGAACCCGACCCAGACCGAAGTCTTATACAACAAAGTGATGGAGTACGCCGCACTCACCGGAAAAGAAACGGTCATTGACGCCTATTGTGGCATCGGTTCGATCTCGCTATTTCTCGCTCAACAAGCCAGGCACGTCTACGGCGTTGAAATCGTCGGTGACGCCATCCGCGACGCCAAAAACAACGCCGAGCTAAACGGCATGACCAACGTCGATTTCGCCGTCGGCAAAGCCGAAGAAATCGTCCCGTGGTGGCGCGCCGCCCACGGCATCGAAGCCGACGTCATGGTCGTCGATCCACCGAGAAAAGGGTGCGACCCCGCCTTGCTCGATACGATGATTGAAATGAAGCCGGAGCGAATCGTGTACGTGTCATGCAACCCGGCAACGTTAGCCCGTGACCTAAAGATTCTTGAAGAAGGCGGGTATGATACGAAAGAAATTACCCCTGTGGACATGTTCCCGCAGACGACGCATGTGGAGAGTGTAGCGGTGTTGGAAAGAGCTGAGTAACAAAACGAAGGAAAGCCGTCCCTAAATTTTTAGGGGCGGTATAATATGTTTAAGATAAATTTGATTTAATGACTTTTACTGAACCCTATGGTCGATCGTTCGTGACGGTTAAACACCAATACACTTCCTTACAAATTCCATTCTGTTTCACTTGTTACTAGTGTCTCGAAATAATAAGTGTGAGAAAACGTAAAACTTTTACTCACATGTAAATAGACGTAAACTGTGAATATCAAGAAGGATAAAGACCGTCACGATCTCTGCTGACTGTTTTATGTTACAATCTGCCTTCAAACGGTTTTCTTTAAGGTTGCAAACGCCTCATATATTTCTTATTGTAACGGATGACGAAATTTAAGTGACCATTAAGGTAAAGAATGATAATTATTTCTTGACAAATATTTCCAAAATTAGTTTCTATAACGATTGGATTCTCACTATTAAGCTATAACTGATAGACAAAAGAGTGAGAAGAGTTCGTTTTTCTGCATTTTGTACAAGGGAAGCACCAATTGCAAATGTTTCGCCACGATGTTTCCCTTTTAGTCTGGAATGTTAGTCTTTGCCTGTAATGGGAAATCAAGCTTACACGTGCTGAAACTCAGGAGAAATCTAAAGTTTTACACATATATAGATGTACACTCGCCTATTTTTTGACAGGGTTAAGCAATTTTTATTAAATTAATGGTGGCTGCAACTGAGTTACCTTGGAAAAAGTTGGACGGCCTTAAGGTAGCCCCACCGGTGCCAGTATTTGTTATACGGATGGTGTCACCGGCTGCCAAAGCAACAGTGTAAGTGTTTATTACAGTATTAGTTACTGAATCTGCAAACCCATTGTTATTTTGATACATTGAAAAAGGGTAAATTTGATCATTTATAAATAAGAACAAATTGACATCTGCACTTATACCAGTTGACCAGGCAGCGTTAATTTCATAAATACCTTCTTCAACAATATTGAATGTGGATAAGTCATCAGTTTGAGTAACGATACCAGAATTAATAGCGCTACCAGTAAAAATGATACTGCTACCTGTAGGTATTACTTGATCTGTAGCAAAAAAGTTCGCGTATCCTATTGATGTAGGACTAAGTCCAGTTCCAGGTGGACCAGTGGGGCCAGTAGGTCCAGTGGGACCGGTATTGCCATCCCCTGAAACAAAAGCAGGACCGTTAATTAGATTATTTGAAATATCATGATTCCCTTTTTGTGCTCGCCGACTTTTGCTAAATGCGGATTTTCATACATAAGATCACCTCGCTTTTATAAAGCCTATTGTATTCTTCCTAACTCATTTTGTGATTTTTGTCTAACACGCATCCCTTAAGTATGAAAGCCATCATTTGTCGATACCTAGGTTTGTTGTTGTCATCTTTTGGTTAATTATTTATAAAATTAAGTATTTTTTAATATGCTAAATCGAAATAGTACTAGGTCGGGAGTTTTGATTATTTCCAGATGGAGAAAATCTGTACCAATCACAATCATAAGAACCTAATCCGTCGAGGAGCGAGTAGAGGTAAGAATGGGAAGGAAAAGCACACAAAAGAGTTATTGGCAAATTGCCCATAGTACCGTAGGTACAAAAAACTCTTGACCTCCAGTATTGGAGAGACTAAGAGTTTAATGGAATTCTGTAATAACTAGAAATTGTTCGCGGAACATACATTAAACCGCAGTATATCGTTCTATACATACAATGGTATGAGAAAACAGGATTAATCACTACCTCGTACTAATTTTATGGAGCACGTTAAGCAAGCTCATGCAGGTTTTTCTTTGAATTGCTTACGACAGTCTTTACACTGATAGTGCTCTTTTAAGAGTATCATTAACGGGGAAGCGAGCAGCCAGGCGATGCCGATGAATAGAAGGATATCGTGAATAATAAAGCCTAAAATAATACCAACGACACTAAGCGCAAGCATGGATAGTACATTTCGTTTTTTACTAAAGATACGTATGTTTGTTGACTTGCATTTCGGACAAGCGATCTCCATATACACAACACCTCAAGACTGTATTCATTGATAGTATATCAATCACTTAGCAAGTCGTCAGTGTATTCGTACAGAAACGTTCTTTAGTCATGAAATGTAACTTCTTATTGAACTGTCGTTTGTCGTATAACTAAGAATTATAATAGATAGAGTAGAAACTCTACTTTAAGTGTGGAGGACTTGTTAAAATTGCTCCGTTGTAACAATCGCTACGACGGGGCTTGCCGAGTGGTCGATACTTTCAGTGCCTCTTTAGAAAAGGTTAATTCCTTTCTCATTGCTAGCCTTATTGACTTGGTTGACAACTAGATAACAAAACCCGTAACATGATGAGAATTGAAAGGTTCGATCCCTCTGTCCGCTTAAATATATCTTTTGCGCATGTGTATACTGATCGATTTGAAATATGCAAGGAAGAGGTGTTTGATGATGGGGAATCGGTTTTATTTCGCCACCATTCTTGTCTTTGCCCTGACTGCTTGCACTGAGAATGAACGATCACCTGATGCAGAAGAGGAACAGAATGACGGGAACGATATTGACGCAATGTTTGATGAAGGCTCGTAGACGTTGAGTCAATTGATCCGGATTCAACAGAGCGGATTCAGTTTGTTGAAACCGAGGACTATTTAAAGAGCATTGATGGAACTGAGCAAACGCTTACGGATGAAGAGGATATTAGAGAGGTTGTGAAGATCATTAACGATGTTCGAAATGAACAACCGGGCAGTTCAGTCGAACAATTAGAGCCTGAATACCGAATGCGAATCGGAGGCGAGAATTTCCATTTGTGGGCAAGCTCCAATACGCTTATGGAAGGAGATGAATTTGCGTACACATTGTCAGACGAACAGTGGGAAGCGGTGTCTGAAATCTTTGGGATCGACTAAACATCTTCGAACAAAAAGCGCGCCAAGTCGCGACTCCATAACGAGAGTCATGCACTTGGCGCGCTTTTTCTAGTTTATTCTTCCTCTTCAAGCCACACGCCTTCTACGTGTTTTCTTGCTTGGTCTTTTTTGATTTTGCGGTACGATTTGCTTTTGAAGATGATGTCAAAGTCATAGCCTTCTGGGTACAATTCAGACGCGGGGATGGCGAGTGTTAGGCGTTTGTGATTAAAGGTCTTCTTTTCACCTTTGATTTGCACAACATAGTTACCGCGCTCATCAGGTCCTGTGTACACAATTCCCATCTCATCAATCGCTTGGATCGTCACATTGTCTCCTTGGTCAAATGGTTTTATTTCACCGGCTTGTTTTTTCGCTTTGTGCCCGGAGTAGCGATTGATGGCGATTTGCCGCTTAAAGGACGCTTGTTTTAACTGCTTGTCACTAAATCGTTCACGATAATTTTCGTGATCTTCGTAAGCCATATCGTGGGCGCGTTCGACGATGTTCGGATGCAGGCCTAACTTGATGGCGATTTCAAATGCTTGACTTTTACCGGTTTCATCGAGAAGCAAACGATACGTCGGTTGAAGCGTTTCGATGTCGAACTCCATGGAACCGTTGATGAAGCCGTCGGTGTTTTCGGCAAAGGTCTTCATCTCACTGTAGTGTGTCGTTGCAAACAGTGTAGCACCTTTTTGATAGAGTTGTTCTAAAATGGCGATGGCAAGCCCCATCCCTTCAGCTGGGTCTGTACCCGAACCGAGTTCGTCGAGCAAGACGAGAGAATGATCGTTCGCATCTTCTAGAATTTGAATAATCGAAACAAGTCGTGAGCTAAACGTACTTAAGTTATCTTCAATGCTCTGACCGTCACCAATATCGACAAATACATGTTGGAAAATGGCGGTCTTACTCCCGCATCAGCAGGGATGAGTAGACCTGCCTGGGCCATGACGTTAACAAGTCCGACCGTTTTAAGCGTAACGGTTTTTCCACCTGTATTCGGGCCCGTGATAACGAGGGCTCGTTCATGCCCACCAAATTGTACGCTTAACGGTACCGCTCGATCTGAATATTCTGGGTGACGGGCATTAATTAAATGCATCGTCTTGTCGTCTGTGAGCGTCGGTTTTGTCGCATCGATGGCGTGACAATATTTCGCTTTTGCGAATAACACATCATAATTGTGCATCACTTCCATCGCTAAACGGATGGTGTGCTCGTATTCGAGAAATTCATTCGTAAGTTCAAACAAAATCCGTTCCACTTCAGATTCCTCGAATGTTTTATAATCATTAAGCTCTTCTTGAATGCTCGCAATTTCTTCTGGTTCAACGAAGACGGTCGAGCCAGAAGAAGAGGTGTCCAATATCGTTCCTCGAACTTTGGCGCGATACTCTTTTTTCACCGGGAGAACGAACCGTCCATACCGTTCAGAGACAGTTGTGTCTTGTAAATACGATGCATATTTATTTCCCCGCGCCAATTGTTGCACACGCGCTTGCATTCTGTCTGAGAGCTCCGCAACTTGCCTGCGTAAGTCGGTCAACGTTTTTGAGGCGTAATCGTCCACGTGACCATGACGGATCGCACCGGAGATCGTTTCTTCAAGTTGAGTCAAATCTTCAATGGAGAATGCGTAAGAGCTTACGGTAGGGGCAACATGTTCTTTGCTTTTCATAAACCGTTTTAATTTCTCGCAATGATCTAGAAATGACAGGACGCGTGTAAATTGATCGGCGCGAATGAATACCCCTTTTTTCGCATGAGCGATCAGTTGCTCGATATCATCTACGGTATGAATCGGTACACTGCTGCTCATTTTTAGAATCTCAACAGACTCCTCGATTTCTTGCATCGAGCGATTGATCTGTGCTGGATTCATCATCGGTTTCAAGTTTTGAATCGATGCTTTTCCTCGTTCTGTTCTTGCATAAGATTGGATATCAGATAGTGTTTTTGTATAGCCAATGGCTTCTAAAGTTTTATCGTTCACGGTGTTTCCTCCTGTATTAAAGTAGTGCAGGCCGGAACGATTGTTCACACGAGTGCATACGAAAAATCGCTGTGAACAAACGTTCACAGCGTGCGTGTATACGGATGAGCCTAAAGGCACACCCATTACGGGTTCGCAACGGATTTGTAAACGTGTTCTTAACTAGCTGGAATTACGTACGACAAATAATCGTCGTGAAGACGATTAAAAACGCATATCCAGTTATCATTTAATGATTAGTTAAGAACCGCCAGATCCATCAATACTTCCCCTTTATTTCATCTCAATTATTCGTAAAAATTCGGTCGCTCGTTTCGTTGGACTTTCTTAAATCGTGGAAGCGATTAAGAAAGCTTACTCCCCAGTAATGAACATAAGTGTACCAAACAAAAACCTCCAGACTAGAATGGCTCTATTATATGGGCGTACATACACATTGTCAATGTAGCTGAAGGAAAAGAATATTCAAAATAATATATTGACTCCGTAGTGACGATGCGATATTTTATTAGTAGCTAATTAGTTAGTAAACTTAACTAACGATACAACGTTGATCGCTTTTCGGCAAGGAGTAGATGAATGGAGAAGATGAATGATGGAACACCGTCAAGTCTGCGATTGTTTAATAAGCAAAAGGTGTTGCAATCAATTCGATTGCATGACACGGATGAGGAAGTGTCTAGAGCTTCTCTAGCTGCTTTTCTTAACATTAGTAAACCGACGATGAGCACACTCATTGATGAACTTGTTGCAGAAGAGTGGATTATTGAGGTAGGAGAGCATACGCAGTCGTCTCGAGCGGGTAGAAAGCCGGTGCGGTTATCTTTTAACAAAAACGCACGATACCTCATCGGCATTGATATAGGGGGGACACATACAGAATGCGTGTTGACGAACCTTGCAGGCGAGGTCATCGTTGCTCGGTCGTTTTCGACGCAAGAACAATTACGCAGTGGCATGCTGTTGTCTCGAATTGCTCACATGATTGAGGAAGTGGTTCAGGAAGCAAATATTGTGAAAGAAAAAATGATGAGTATTGGCATTGGGGTGCCTGGAATTACGAATACGAAAACCGGTGTGGTCGTTGAAGCGCAGTCATTAGGGTGGAAGAATTTCCCTCTTAAAGCCGAGCTTGAAGCATTAACACCGTATACAATTTATATTGATAATGACGTGAATATGGCGGTGCTCGGTGAGCATTGGCTCGGTAAAGCAAAAAATGACGAAAATGTCGTCATGATTACGCTTGGTACTGGTGTAGGCTGCGGGATGATCCTTAACGGTGATTTATATCGTGGTCACGCATATGCGGCAGGAGAAATTGGCCACCTCGTTACAGACCGAACATTGGCAAAAGAAAATGACTATTCATCTTTTGAAGGATATGGTTTTTTAGATAATCAGATTGGCGGGCCAGCTCTTACTGAACAAATGAATCGCAGGGTTGGAGATCGAGGGTTGTCAGCGGAGCAAATCTTCCAGCTCGCGGCAGAGGATGACGCTGATGCGGCATATGTCGTAGAAGAGATGGTAAGTCATCTTAGTTTCGCCATCGTGAATATTGTCTCAATTATCAACCGAAAGCCTTGTGCTCGGTGGGGGCATATCCCGTTCGTTGCATCGGTACATTCATATTTTTGTCGATGTGATGGAACAGCATTTGCCTGTGAACACAAACATATACATTACACAAAATCGATATATATCTTGTTTAGGAGCAGCTATTTAAGCACGTTAGAACACGACTCAATACTCAGGGGATGAAACGATTGAATCAACCGACAACAAGGTGTCAAACATACGTTGATTATGTTTTGGCACCGACCTACTCATTTACGAGAGATCATTATTTTACTTATATCTTAGAAATTAGCATTGCACATATCCAAATGCTGCGCCGACAAAAAATCATCCCAGACATTCATGCGTCTACGCTCGTAGAAGCAACGACTAAGCTTTATGAAACAGGTGGAACAAACCGTACAACGCCCAATTTGAAGACTTATTTTTCATGATTGAACATGATTTATCAGAAAAGGTTGGCGATGAAGTCGTAGGCAATATGCATGTTGCGTTTAGTCGCAATGACATGGATGCCACGATGTATCGCATGTTTTGGCGGGAGCGTGTTGTTGAATGGATGAACGATATGGATACACTCGCCAATAAAATTCTTAAAATTGCTAATGGTCATACATCTGCGTATATGCCAGCATACACGCATCATCAACAAGCGCAACCAACGACATTGGCCCATTATTTTATGAGTGTGGCGAGTAACCTCCAACGTGATGTGGAGAGAGGATGGTCGCTTTTAACGAGAATTGACCAATCACCAATGGGTGCATGCGCTCTCGGGACAACGGGTCATCCAATTGACCGGACATGGATGAGTGACTCGCTAGGGTTCGAGCGCGTTCTGACGAATTCGTATGACGCCGTTTCCGCATCAGACTATATGATTGAGCTCGCTTCGGTACTCACAATCTGTATGAGTTCAATGTCTAGAGTCGTGTACGACTTGCTTCAGATGACAATGAACGAGGTGAACACGTTTCGCTTAGGGGATTTGCACGTGCAAACGTCAAGCATTATGCCACAAAAACGAAACCCATCGGCATTAGAACATACGCGCGCGATGATGAGTGATGCGATGGGTGTGTTGAATGGTGTACCGTTCATGAGTCACCACGTTCCGCATGGTGATATTGTCGACATTGGCGATGATATTCAACCGAAGCTATTGGATGGTTTTACGAAAGTAACCCAAGCAATTCAATTACTTGAGCAAATCCTTGATCACGGAACCTTTCACACCGATGTGTTATACGACCGGGCAGCAAATGGATTTTCCACGGTTACCGAGCTTGCCGATGTACTCGTTCGCGACGGCGGGTTATCGTTTCGGGAAGCTCATCTAGTCGTTCAAACATTCGTGAAGAGCACCGAGAAACTCAGCGATGGAAATGTAAAGCGACTGCAAGAGGCGGGTCAACGTGTCGGTGTTGCTGTCAATTTAAGCCAAAAGCAGTATGAAAAGGCGATTGATGTTGCTTCATTCATTGATGTTCGACGTGTTGAAGGAGGGCCCGCACCTGTAGCCATTCGTGAACACATCATGCACGTACAGGAAGCGTTGCGTAACACGAGAACCAAGGTAAATCAAAAGCAAGAAGGATTTACAACATATCGGACTAAATTGTTCCAACGAACAGCAAATGAGGGGGAAGAAAGATGAAGAAACATTGGAAGTATACCGGTGCTTTAGCAAGTGTGGCGATAATTTTATCTGCTTGTTCTGGCGGAGATGATTCTCAATCAGGAACAGGGGATACCGAAGATGGGGCGAATGGCGATCCAGTTGAAATCTCGTATTGGCAGTACCAATTTGATTCAAAAGTTGATTTGATGGATGAACTCATTGAGGAGTTTG
Organism: Geomicrobium sp. JCM 19037; assembly: GCF_000698105.1. Taxonomy (NCBI): domain Bacteria; kingdom Bacillati; phylum Bacillota; class Bacilli; order Caryophanales; genus Geomicrobium; species Geomicrobium sp. JCM 19037. The sequence continues at coordinate 81,657 of NZ_BAWZ01000012.1, forward strand.
AAGATGCAAACCCTGACATTACGGTTACACAAACAAACTTTCCTTATGACCAATTCAATGAGCGTGTGGCGACGCAAGTGCCTGCAGGTGAAGGACCAGATGTGATCAACTTATTCAATGGGTGGGTACCAAACTATGTAGATCAAGGTTTTTTGCAACCGCTCCCACAAGAGAGCTTTTCACATGAGGAGATCGAGAATGAGTTTTTCCCGTTTATTGAATCTGTAAAGCTTGACGATGAATATTGGACATTACCTACAGGTGTGCGTACGTTATCTCTCTTTTACAATGTGGATATCTTTGAAGAATATGGAATCGATGGACCACCAGAAACGTGGGATGAGCTTGTCGATACAGCGGTTGAGCTAACTGAACGCACAGATAATGGGCAACTTGAACAATCGGGCATGGCATGGGAGCCAGCTCAACAAGGGCACCATTGGTGGCGAGATGGCTTGTTGCCGCAAGCAGGTGGGCAAAGTTTAAGTGATGATGCCCAAACGGTCACATGGAACGATACTGATGCCGGGCTAGAATCTTTTGAATATTATTTAAGCTTCGCACTTGTTCATGAAACATCGGAGCGAGATTTTTATACAGAAGACTTTATCGCTTTTCAGACAGAGAACGCGGCGATGAACATTGATGGTTCGTTCCGCCTCGGTACATTGCAAACCGAAGCACCAGACTTAAATTACGCAGTTGCACCTCTACCTGTTCATGAAGAGGGTGGAGAACTATCGTCACCGGCAACCTTCTGGAGTAATGGCATCGTTGCAGGGGTTGAAGATGAGAAACTCGACGCATCTGTGAAATTTTTAGAGTTTTTAACAAGTGAAGACGTGATGGAGCGTTGGACAGAAGAAATTGGGGAGCTACCGGCAAGAGAATCTGTCGCCATGCAAGAGCAATTCGCCGATGATGAATTGTTTGGACCATTCGTAGAACAGCTTCCTTACGCAAGTACACATACGTTTGTTGATGAAAGCACTGAACGTGACTTGTTTATTGCTGCGGTTGATCGCGTGCTCCTTCAAGACATGTCCCCTGAAGAATCTCTCGACATCCTCACCGAAGAGACACAAGCATTATTTGATGCGTATTGGAACTAATGAGGAGTGGGAAGCTTTGGCTTCCCATCTTTTCTGACTATATAGGATGAAATAAAGAGATTATCTAAGAAGGTATTTTATATAGCCCTTTAACGTCTACAGTTCAACGCCATTGCAAGTCTATGAAAATGGTTCACATTATATGTAACAGTAAATGTTTCTCTGCAACAAAGCTGTTGCATTTATGGGAAAACAGATTTGATTAATTGTCACAATGATTACCTATGTGTAAGGTTATTGGGCATCACTAGTTCAACTACGTCCATAATTAATTCCGTTGATTGGAACGAAGGGCGGTGACGCCTGCGGAAGAAGGGCCGAGACGAGACCCCGCAGGGAACGGAGTGACCGAGGAGGCTCGGCAGGTCCTCCGCGGTAAAGAAAACACGGTGGCTGTCTTTTGGCCGCCGATGTTGCCCTTATGCTCTGGAGTGCAAGCATCCGCCTGTAGTGGAAATCAAGCACAAACAGGGTAAATGTGGAAATTTTAAAGTTCAACTTATACAGAAAGAGGAGGAGGAGATTAGAATTGCCTGAAGGAGCCATTGCAGCGAGAAAGACACGCTCACCTCGCTTAAATATGAAGCAGAAAACGTACTTATTTGTATATACGTGTTTACTTATCCCGCTCATTTTTTATTTAACGATTCGTTTTTTTCCAACGCTGTATACATTTAATATCGGGTTTCAAGATTACCAGATCCTAACGGGTGAACATGAATATGTGTTTTTTGATAACTACGCAGCTATTTTTCAAGATCCGGTGTTCATTCGTTCATTAATTAATACCATTATCGTTATTGTTTTTGGTGTGCTCGGACAAGTCATTTTAGGCCTTGCTGTTGCACTTTTACTCCAAAAAATAAACCGATTTAAAGGATTGTTTCGGGTCATTTACTTTATTCCTTACGTGACGAGCATTGTGGCCGTCAGTTGGGTGTTCCGCTGGTTGTTTATGAACAATGGGTTTGTGAACAATTTCTTAGTTGAACTCGGTTTTTCTCCGCAAGGATTTTTAGGGGACCCAGAACAAGCAATCTACATCATCGTTGGAACGATGATTTGGCAAGCACTAGGCTTCCAAATGGTCATCTTTCTTGCCGGGTTAGAGAACATACCGGAATCTTTCTATGAAGCCGCTGACGTTGACGGGGCAAGTGCATGGAACAAGTTCAAATCCATCACCATTCCATTACTAAACCTACGATTGTGTTCTCGGTCGTCATCGGGACAATTACATTTATTCAAGTGTCGTTTACGCAAGTGGTGAACATGAGCCCAGACGGTGCTGGTGGTCCGCTTCACTCGACAATTACAGTCGTTGTTTACATTTACCGACTCGCATTTAACCAATTCAATATGGGGATGGCATCCGCTGCGACGGTCGTACTTTTTATTGCGATTCTCATGCTAACGTTGTTCCAAATGAAAGTACTTACAAGAAAGTTTGACTATTAAAAAGGAGGATTCGTGCCATGAAAAAGAAACATCCGATTTGGAGATTCATGCCGTATCTCCTTTTAACTGCCGGAGCGATCATCGTCCTTTTTCCTTTTATATGGATGGTGTCAACGTCACTAAAGCCGCCGGCAGACATTTATTCATTAAGTATTATTCCTGAGAACCCTACACTAGAAAACTATACACGCATTTTTACAGATACAATGTTTGGTCGCTGGATGATTAACAGTATTGTCATTGCTGTTATTACGACGATTAGTGTTTGTTTCTTTGATACACTCGTAGGTTATATCTGGCGAAATTTAAGTTTATCGGAAAAACACTCATCTTCGTAGCGATTTTAAGTACGCTCATGGTGCCAACAGAGATGTTAATTATCCCGTGGTATTTGATGAGTGCAGAACTCGGGTGGACAGATTCGTATTGGGGGTTATTATTTCCTGGTCTAATGACAGGGTTTGGTGTATTTCTTATGAAACAATTTCTTGAATCGATCCCTGATGACCTCCTTCATGCGGCCCGTGTAGATGGGATGGGAGAACTTGGCATCTTTTTTAAAGTTGCCGTACCTCAAGTGTGGCCGGCGATATCCGCGCTGTTTATTTTCAGTTTTCTTAGCAACTGGAACGCATTTTTATGGCCGTTAATTGTCGCACAATCCCAAGAAGTCTTTACTCTCCCAGTAGGCCTTGCCTACTTTGCATCCGGTGAATTTGAATCAAGGTGGGAGCTTATTATGGCTGGGGCAACGATTACCGCGATCCCACTCATCCTTGTATTCTTGCTTTTACAAAGACACATCATTAAAGGCATTGTCCTCACTGGGATGAAATAAAATAGGAAAGGAAGATGAAATGAAGAAGAAGCTCTCTTTTGCAGTGACCGTTGTAACTGCCGCAGTTCTTGCAACGTCAACAACGATTCCGGAGGTGACACATGGCCATGATCAAGCACATGATCCTGATTTATGGAAAGTCTTGCAACCGCTAGAGACCGTAGTAAGCTTTATGAACACAGGGGCTCATCCAGACGATGAGCGAAGCGCATTGCTTTCGTACATGTCACTTGGAAATGGGGTTCGAACGAGCAGCGTTATCGCCAATCGTGGCGAAGGCGGGCAGAATGAAATTGGAACAGAATTAGGCAACGGACTTGGCATCATCCGCTCCCTCGAATTAGAGGAAGCATCTGAGGTGTTAAATTTGGATTTACGCATTCTAAGTGAGCAATTGGATGATGACATTTATGACTTCGGTTTTTCGAAATCTATTGATGAAACGTTAGATGAATGGGGAGAAGAGCGGGTTTATGAGCGGCTCATTCGCACCATTCGTGAAGAACGCCCAGATATCTTGTTCACATCATTTCTCGATGTTCCAAGTCAACACGGACATCATCGTACGATGACGGTCCTTACTGAACGAGCATTTGTGGACGCCGCTGATGCATCAGTCTTCCCTGAGCATGCTGATGAAGGGCTTTTGCCGTGGCAACCGTTAAAATTTTATTTGCCGGGCACGGAAGAGACCGAAACGTTAAACTTTAATATTGGTATCTATGATCCAATCTATGAAAAAACGTATCCACAACTTGGGGAAGAGTCACGCTTTTTGCATCGAAGTCAAGGCATGGGACGCGATTTGCCAATTGAAGATTTCTTCCAATCGTTGAATTTGGCAGGGTCTCAAGTGAGTGAAGAAGATGAGGAAGATATTTTTACGGGATTAGCATTTGATTTAAGAGAGTATGGCAAAACGCTCGACAACCGTTCTTGGGAAAATCGTTTAGCAAGGCTCCAAACCTCCCTGGATGAGGTCGTCGCGACGTACCCAGATCGTGAAGGTGTGTACGTGGAAGCAGTACAGTCCTTACGTGAAGTAAGAAGTGCTCAGCATATCGCTGATCGTCAAAACATGGACACAGATCTACTCGAACGTCTGGATGTAAAAGAAGCGCAGCTCCAGCGTGTGGTTGACGAGAGCGGTGAAGTAGAAGTGACGGTCACGAGTTCTGCTTATGAAGTAACAAGAGACGGTCAGGTGGAAGTGACGATTGACATTGATAACGAAAACCCTCGACCGTTAGTGCAGTTGAATGCCGATTTACACTTGCCAGAAGGTTGGCAAGTGACGGACCAAGACGTACCGAGGAATGTCAAAGCGAATCAAAAAGCTAAAGCGACGTTTACCGTAGCAATCGGTGAGGATGCTGAATTTTTTGATGCATATGGAGAGCCAGCAATCATTGGTGACCTTTCTTATCGGTTGAGAGGTAATGTTGTAGAGCATCAAGTATCAACAGAAGAGACCGTTGCTGTCCTCCCGAAAGTCGGCCTTGAATTGTCACCAGAAGCGACGATACTCAATACACAAACCCGTAACGATGAGATTGAGCTTGAAGTCACGGCAACCAATTACTATGAAGGTGGCTATGAAACGTCCATTCGCCTCGAGCCAACAGCAGGCTTGACGGTAGAGCAAGCGACAAAAAATGTCCAGTTCAAAGAAGTTGGTGAAAAGAAAACACTCACATTTACGGTAACAGGTCATGAATCCCTTACTGACGCTCAAGAGTCCGTACGGATTTATGCTGGAGATGATTCAACCATCGTTCAACCCATTGACTACGACCATATCGAACAATCGTATTGGTTAAAGGATGGTCAGTTGGACGTGGAAGCTTTCTCTTTAGAAGTCGATGAAACGTTGCGCATTGGTTACATTGAAAGTGGGTTTGATACCGTTTCGGAACGGTTGAAGGAAGCGGGATTAAACGTTGAATCAATCGATGAGGCCATGTTGACGTCTGGAGATTGAGTGAATACGACACGATTGTCGTTGGAATTCGTGCATATCTAAGTCGTAATGACTTGTTAGCAAACAATGACCGTTTGCTGCAATATGTAGAAAACGGTGGACATGTGGTCATGCAGTACCATAATCCCAATGATAATTGGGACCCACAACTTGCGCCTTATTCGGTGCAACCAGGCAGTCCTTCCATTGAGTGGCGTGTCACAGATCAAACGGCTCATATTGATGTATTAGAGCCGAATCACCCTGTTTTTTCTGAGCCAAATCAGATTGGCTCATCAGATTTTGATGGTTGGGTACAAGAGCGTGGGCTCTATTATCCATCATCATGGGATGAGCGTTTTACACCGCTCATGTCTATGGCAGATCCTGAGGAAGAAGCGTTAGACGGAGGTCTGCTCGTTGCGGAGTTTGGAGATGGAACTTACGCCTACACGAGTCTTTCGTGGTACCGACAACTGCAAGCGCAAGTGCCAGGAGGGTATCGTTTATTCGTAAACCTGTTAAGTTATCCTCATGCTGAATAATGTTCTTATCAAATTGTGCCTTACGTAAGGGCACAATTCTTAAGGTTGAGGGTGCATAATAAGGAATGGGGGCCGTATCGTGAGGATGTATCCTGAACGAGTGCGAGCGAAAATGTATCGTATCATTGACGATAGTGAAGTACTTCTTATTCGTAAACAAACCCGTATACAGCTCGGGGAAGGTAAAGCGGTTATTGGTATCGTTCTAATGACAAATCCAGGCTCTTTTAAATGCGGAAATACGGAAGAATGGCAGTTATTTCAGGCGGGAGAAGGATTGAATGACCATTACGAAGGTGAGAACTTTCCCGATATGACGATGCAATGTGTGATCGAAGTGATACGAAAAGGTACAAGCGCGCAGGGCGTACACCGAGTGGACAAGTTTACATCTATAATCTTTCAAATGCTGTTCAGAGTAAAGCCGAGAAAGCGGAGTACCAACACGAATGTCTTAAAACGTTGATTGTTGAGCAAGGGCAGGACCTAGAACTTCTTGAAGATCGGGTTACTCATGATTTTGCAACGTTTCATAAGCATGCTCAATCGCTAGACTTTATTATGATGGGGTTTGTAAACAATGTATTCGTTGAGCGCATTGCACAAGTAAAGAAATGGGCGGAACAAGTCGAACAGCTCGTGGTTTCAGAGGACAATCGAATGAATTTCTCGCACCCAAGACGATGGCGCACCGATCTTCTATTAAAAGTAAAAGCCATCCAGCGAATGAGTGAGGTTCTAGGAAAATAAGTGAATAGATCAGACATCCTTTACAGTATCTACGGATACTGTCTTTTTTTTGATTTTCACACAAAATGACAATAGACTGTATATAAAGTAAGTTTTCTCACAGATTGCGTGCTATAATTGTAATAATATGGAATATTTGAGTGATATTCCAAAACTTTCATAAAACGTATATAATAATTGAACTAGTACGATTGTCGATAACTAACGATGAGAGAAGGGATGAACCGATGATTCGAGGTCGTGTTCTCGTAATTGAAGATGATGTCGATGTAGCGTTTCTTATTTCCGAATATTTGAAACAAGCAGGTTATACAGTGCAAGTGGCTCATGATGCGTTTCATGGATTCGACAAGGTAGAGCTTTTTGATCCGGACCTACTCGTATTAGATATTATGCTTCCTGATATGGATGGGTTTAGTATTTGTAAGCAAATTCGCGCGACTTCATCGGTCCCTATTATCTTTTTGACCGCTCGTCGTGAAAGGGATGAAGTGATTACAGGACTTGAATTAGGTGGAGATGATTATGTGACGAAGCCATTTGAGCCGGAGATTCTCGTTGCTAGAGTGAATGCAGGTATACGAAGGCAACAGCTGTTGAGCACGACGACTCCTATTGAAAATACATTCATTGAATCACTGACTAATCGAGAAATTGAAACGTTAATGTTGTTAAACCGGGGGTATACAAATAAAGAGATTGCTGAACGATTGTACATTTCAGAAGGGACGGTAAAAGGGTATAACAACGTCATTTACAAAAAACTGGATGTTCGTAGTCGAACCCAGGCCATTACGAAAGCACGAGAAATCGGCATTGTGTCATGAGGATTGATATAGAGCAAGGGGAATAAGCATATGAAATGGAGGAGTGCTTGTCTTATATGTTTGTTCTTTATGTTATTTCCGTACACGTTAAATGCTGAAGAGGAGCACAGCGATGTTGCTACTTATACTGGGTCTGACCTGCTTGTATTAAGTGGGGATTGGGAGCTACACCTAGGTGACCTCCACCCTAGTGATGTGAGCGATGATACGTTCATTAAGAATGTTTCTGTACCACATCGTTTAAGCATTTCTGACCCGTCTCTCATTGGAGCACCACTGTCGTACCGAAAAGTGTTAGACGTACATGAATCAGAACGACTGTTTGCGATCGTGCTTCCTGACCGGATCGGTCACTATCAAATTTGGGTTAATGAAACGCTCGTCGCACCGTACCCAGTAGACAAACGAGACACGCAAAGAATGATTCCGTTTGAAGCCCAAGGCCCATCCGTAGAAATTGTCATTAACATTTCTGGCTATTTAGACGACAGTGGTGGACTCATTCATACGATTCGCTTTGGCAATAATGAAGAGATTACGACCTATTATCTTCAGCAATTGATCCTCTCTTACGTTCCGTTAAGTGCATTGCTCATTATAGGGGTCTCGTACCTCATTTTTTTTGCTTTTCTTCCGAAGTTGAAACAAGCGATGTATTATGCGATTTTTTGCGTAATTGTAGGGTTTTTAGCGATTTTTCAGATGGATTGGTTTCATATGTTTGCATGGCACATTGAATATCGCTTTGTGTACGGCTTATGTATTCTCGCTCATGTATGGTTATTGCAATACATCATTTCAGATTTTGCCAAATATACGAACGTTTTAATAGACCGGTTAGCGATTGTGACGCTTTTCTTGTGCGCGTTCTTCATTATCATGAGTCCGTATCAATTATTTCAATACTTTCACTATCTATTACTCGTAACATCATTATTTCTTATTGTTTATTCTTTCGTTGTGTTGCTACGTGCTCTTAGGGGAAAACATCCGAATGCGGTGTACAATTCCATAGGTTTTGCGATGCTTTATGCGGCAATGATCTATGAAATGGTTACTTATGAAGATCGCTTTTTTATAGGAAGCATTGTTTCTCTAGGCGTTTTGTTTCACATTAGTATGCAAATTATTAATTTCGTACACGCAACGCATCGTTCGTACACGAAAATTGAAGAGCTGACAGCAGAGCTTTCTACTCTAAATGTCTCCATGGAGAAGAAAGTGCAAGAACGTACGCAAGAACTTGATTATAAGCAGAATGAATTACTACGCGTGAATGAAGAGCTGTCACAACTTGAGAACATGCGAAAACGGCTAGTAGAAAATGTGACCCATGAACTTGGAGGGCCTCTAACCTCTATAAGGGGGTATGTGAAAGGAATAAAAGATGGTATTTTTTCACGTGAAAGTGATCGTTACATTTCCATTGTTTACGATAAGACCTTGCTTTTGGAAAGACTGTTAGATGACTTGCATGATATTAGTGGGCTAGAGAACGGCATGCTTTCTATGCAGTTTGAAAAGATGGAAATGATTTCACTCATGAACCGACTCGTCATTAGTTATGAGGATGAAATGCTAGAAAAGCAGATCCAACTGCAATTCTTTCATCACGTTGAACAGGCGTATTGTATCGCTGATGCTAGCCGGATTGAACAGGTGTTCACGAACCTGATTACAAATGCGATGAAATTCTCATCACCAGGTTCTACGATTAACGTAGAGGTAAGTGTAGACTCGTTACATGGAACGCTCATCGTGTCCATTTGTGATGAAGGAGAGGGCATTCCAAACAAAGAGCTACCGTTTGTGTTTGAACGCTTTTATCAAGCTGATAATGGAACGTTAGAATCAGAGGGTTTTGGTATTGGACTGAGCATTTGCAAACAGATTATTGATCAACATAACGGGCAATTGCTCGTTGAAAGTCAAGTCGGACAAGGTAGTGTTTTTACATTCCGATTACCGTATGAGTACTAAAAAAATGAGCTATAATTTTCGACAAACGTATAAAAATAATAGAATGAATTTTTCTGAAAAACTACTAACTTTCGTTAGTAGTTTTTGTTATGGGAACGCCGTACAGTGAAGGATAAGCAAGAGGGAACTAGCGGTGATGTACGAGGAGGTGTTCATATAATCGATAAGAATACAATAAAGTCCCGTGCATATAATGGGCAATATCTCTTGAAGAAAATGAATGGCAGGTGGTAGAGTTGCCCCCTTTAATTAGTGTTGTGATGCCCGCGTATAATGCAGAAACGTACATTGAGCAGGCAGTTGAATCCGTGCTCGCCCAAACCTATCAACATTTAGAAATCATTATTGTGAACGATGCCTCTACCGATCATACAGCTTTAATCGTAGAAGATATGGCTGCCCAAGATGATCGAATCCGCATTTGTCATAACGAGCAAAACAGAGGTGTATCGTTCTCAAGAAATTTGGCGATTAGCTGTGCGACCGGTGAATGGATTGCCTTTTTGGATAGTGATGACGCATGGCATCACGAAAAAATAGCTTCGCAGATGAGGCTTGTTGAACAAAAAGGGGCAGAGTTCATTTTTACAGGTGCAACATACATGGATGAGCAAAGTAACATGTATTCGACCGTTTTTCAGGTGCCTAAAGAAGTGCGATATCAGAATTTACTTAAGCAAAACGTCATCTCTTGTTCTTCAGTCATGATCAAGCGTAAATTCTTCGAAAAACTTCAATTAGAACGTGATGATCTGTCCGAAGACTACCTTGCTTGGTTAACGATATTACGCACGGGAATTGTCGCGTACAGTGTGAACGAACCTCTGCTGATTTATAGAATTTCAAGACATTCAAAATCAGGAAAAAAAGTTCGATCGATACAAATGACGTATCGTGTGTATCGTCATATCGGAATTTGGCAACCGGCTGCTCTGTTTTATACAATGAGCCATCTAATGAAGTCGTTAAAAAAGTACCGAAAGTTAAACATTCACTATTTCTAAAAGGAGAGCAAGCAATGGCCGTCATCAAAAACACTCGACGAAACAAGCTAGTCATAGAGCGCTTCATAAAACGAGTGATGGATGTGGCATTAAGTTCTATCATTCTACTCGCCATCTCCCCATTGCTCGTCATGATCGCCTTACTCATATTGCTTCTGGACGGTAAGCCGATTTTTTTCAGACAAAAGCGTGTCGGTCAGTATGAACAAGAATATACAATGTGGAAGTTTCGCTCGATGACAAACCGTCATCATCTTAACAAACCGAGGTATACATGGAGTGGTCATGTGCCGGAAGACTTTGTTTTTAAAAGCGCTTCGGCAGACAGGGTCACACCGGTTGGGCGAATTCTTCGCAAGTATAGTTTGGATGAGCTCCCGCAATTTGTTCATGTTTTGTTCGGGCAAATGAGTATCGTCGGTCCAAGACTGAAGTTCCCGAAATCACGAAATTTTACAACGAAAATCAACGGAGAAGGCTGCGAGTAAAACCAGGAATTACTGGTTTTGCACAAGTGAATGGGCGAAGTTCAATCTCCCACGGGGAAAAAATTCAATTCGATAATCTTTACGTGGACAAGCAAACGTTCGGAATGGATGTCCGAATCATTCTTAAAACCGTCCTCGTTGTGGTGTCAGGAAAAAGTTCATATTAATTAATGGCTATGGAGAATAAAGACGATTCAGGATGTGACGAAATGGAATATGTAGGGGAACGTATTAAGCGTGTACGAGAACAGAAGGGAATGTCGATTACGATGTTGTCCGAACGGTCAGGCATTGCAAAGTCCTATATCAGCTCAATTGAACGAAACATTCAGACGAATCCGTCCGTAGATTGTTTGGTGAAATTGTCGAAAGCACTCGATATTCGCCCCGAACACTTTATTCAAGAGCAAGAGTAATTTTCATCGTTGTCTGTTCTTAATAACGAACGAAATTTGAACGAACTAATGGAGGCAAACTATGAAAGTACTCATAACTGGTGGTGCTGGTTTTATCGGTTCTCATATCGTTGAGCAACTCGTCGAGAATCATCATGAAGTCGTCATTGTCGACTATGCGATTTTAACAGAACCAAAGAATAAACAAGTTCGTGTCTATCGTAAAAATGTGTGTTCAAATCTTCACATGATATTTAAGGAAGAACAACCTGATGTCGTCATCCATCACGCTGCACAAGTATCGGTCTCAAAATCAATGCAGCAGCCTTTAGTAGATGGAAAGCAAAACATATTAGCAACGATTAACGTGTTAAAAATGTGTGTCACTTACGGTGTGAAGAAAGTGATATTTGCTTCTTCTGCAGCTGTTTACGGTAGCGGAAATAGCGTCTTAGTTCAAGAGACAGACCCAACAAATCCGCAATCGTTTTATGGGTTGTCTAAACTACAAGCAGAAGCGTATATTCGCTTTTTCGCTGAACAATACGGGTTAAACTATACGATTTTCAGATACGCAAACGTTTATGGCCCTGGTCAATCGATACACGGAGAAGCAGGTGTGGTGGCACAGTTTATTCATAAGCTGAAAACCGGGGAAGCTTTGCACATTTACGGAGATGGATCACAAACACGCGACTTTGTTTTCGTCAAAGATGTGGCGCGTGCCAATGTGGAAGCACTAACAAATGGAAACAACGTAACGATGAACATTGGAAGTGGAAGAGAACTGTCCATTCTTTCTCTCATGGAAACGATTCGTCATTTTGGCTGTTCGAGTATGATCCCCGTATTCAAAGAAGCACGTCAGGGAGATATACTTCGCAGCTCATTAAATTCAGATCGAGCGTACGAGCGTTTAGGTTGGCAACCAATGTACGCCATTGAAGAAGGTTTAAAAGAGACGATTATGCATAGTGAAGCCATGCATCGCTCCATCAATTTTGTATAGAAAGGAGCGGGTTGAGTGATGCAAAGGATGGATATATATGAAATTCTTCTGATGCTCAGAAAACGGTGGAAATTTCTGTTTTCTTCAATTCTGTTGTTTTTCTCCGCTGCAACCGTTGTTGTGATCTATGTTATTGATCCAACATACGAGGCAAGTGAAGCGATCCTTGTAGGCGATTTGGAGAGAGGGACGGAATACGCGCAAACCGAACAAAATAATATGCTTTTAGCTTCGACAATGGACTTCTTAAGAAGCCCGATGGTGAAAACAGAAGTATCTGAAACATTAGCGATTCCATATCAACAGCTCGATGAGCAGATTGCGATTCAACATAATGAACGCTCTCAACTCATTAATATCGTTGTTCATTATCATCATCAAGAAGAAGCAAAGAACATTGCACGTTCGATGGCAGATTCAACGGTTTCATTTATGGAGCAATCACTTGGGGTGAATGAACTACAAGTTATGAACAATGCATCTGAGGTAGTAGATGCTCGAAGGGTAGATAATCCAGTAATGAACATCGCAATCGCCTTCATTGTTAGTCTATTCTTCGGCGTTAGTACTACGTTTCTACGCCATCAATACGTTGGCGTTATACAGCATCCTGAAGAGCTAGAGCGTGAACTTCAATTACTTTTGTTAGGGGAAGTGAGCGTCAAAAAGGGGAAATCAAAACAAGAATTCCAGCATTACGCAGCAAAAAGTGAGGTGAATGTGCGTGGCAAAACGACGTCAGAAACGGTGGATTAGAGATTGGCAAATGAACGCGATCTATCAAAACATCCAAGCCTTAACGACCAATAACCCAAAAATCATCTATTTTACGAGTCCTACATCGAGTAAAAAGCAGGCGCTTGTAGGGATGACACTCGCAAAAACACTTGCAAAAAATAAAGCAAAGGTGCTCTATTACAACGTTTACGCAAAGACGAGTTTTGTGGATCGCTATTTGCCGAAAAGCTCGAACGTGATGTCGGAAAAATCACATCAGATTCATCGGACGTTACACAGAGGTGTGGACCGTTTGCAAATCAAAACGAGTGCACACGGGCTTCATTCATTCGAATCGTTAGTAAAAGAATGGAAAGAATTCTATGCATATATCTTTATTGATGCGTATGGCCCCTTTCAAAATGAATGGCACAAACGATGCTTGAGCAGAGCGATGAAGTTATTCTTTATGCCAAACATATGAAAACGAGAAAACGAAAGTTAAGTGAAGCGAAGCAACACATTGAACGAAGAAATAAAAAGATTCTCGGTGTGATTTACGAACAATGAGCATCACTAGAAATCGTATCCTCATCAATATTTGGCATTTGCTTTACGGAACGACGACGGCTGCACTATTAAATGCGCTTGCCCTCGTCGTGCTGGCATCGTACCTTCAAGCGCACGATTACGGCGTATTCAGTGTCGTACTTGCCGTTGCCATGATTGCGGGTTTTTTCACTGACGTTGGTTTGAGCGATATCGTATTAAGAGAAGGTGCAAAAAAGCAAAATGAACATGCGAAGCTGTTCGTATCGTTCGTGAAGCTTCGTTTGCTATTTCTGCTCATTTCCGTTGTCGCCGGTTTTCTGTTTATTCATTTTATGTACTACAGCGAGCAAGAGATTGTCCTAACTTCTTATTATTTGTTGTTGCCAATGATTATGGGTGTGACAGCACAAAGTATAGCATCAACGTACTTTCAACTTTATGAAAAAATGCAGTATATAAGCTACATTAAAATGATTTCGGCATCCCTGCTCGTCTTCTTTATGATCGTTGGGGTGGGACTATCTTTTTCGCCACTAGTGATGGCACTGCTTTACGGGTGTGCATATGTAATCGCGGGGATGTTCGGCATGATTCTTTTCCTTAAGCATGCGCGGCTGAAATGGCGGTATGTTCCATTTCATAAAGAATTGCTTCATCAATTATGGATGTTTGCAGCAGGAGGATTGTTGTTTGTCATTCTTCCTCATCTCGGTCCGTTAGTGTTGGAACGTTCGATTACGTTGGTAGAAGTCGGCCTTTTCGCCATTGCTTACCGAATTCCTCAAGCGTTGCAACAAGTGCCATTTATCGTCGCGGGTGCTTATTATCCAGCACTATTCAAAGAATTTGCCAACAGTAACGATAAGCGGCATTTGCAGTTAAATGTGGTTGAGACGAAGCTAATGGGAGTGATCGGCATGCTGATGGCTGTTCCATTCGTATATTTTTCAGAACCGATCCTCGTAAACGTATTCGGAAATGAGTGGGGAGCTGCTGCACCAGCACTTCTCGTGCTTTCCTTTATGCTCGTATTTCAAGCATTGAATATCGCGATAGCAGATGGTCTAACATCATCGGGACATCAAACGGCAAGGACGTGCACGCAATTCATTGCGGTTAGCATCGGGGTATTCCTTTATTACTTCTTGAGTCAACGATACGGGGTTATTGGTGCTGCGGTGGCTGGCGTTTCAATTGAGGTCATCTGTCTCATCGGCTTTTTATGGATGTACCGGGCGAATGGTCTGTTTATTGCGAAGAAAGTTGTGCTTCCTTTTGTCGTCATATTTGTAGCCACAGTCGTTGTCGTCCACCAACTTTCGTTTCCGGGAGGTGTAGGGGCAGCAATTACCGTGACAATCATCGGCATGGTTGTATTTTGGGATCGGGATTTGCGAGAGTTAATGCTGACGATCGTCGGTACGAATGGACTGCGTAGGAAAGAAATGAGGGGTGCGAGTGACGTTAAGCATAAGGGATGACAAGTATGTAGACCCGAGTGGTCCAACACTTCCGGCGTTTATGATCATTTTACTCGTTTCTTTTGCAGGTTTAGGTATTGATATAGGTTTCTCACTAAAACCATACATGATCTTCTTGTTTATGTTCACCGTTTTCTATCTGTTTAGAATGGTATTTGTGAAACTACAACCATTTGAAGTGGCCATGCTCGGTTTTTATTTTATTTATTGTTTTTCTGGAATCTTTGCTTTATATGCCTCTTCTAGTTTACGAATTATATTTGGCATCGGGTTGTATTTGGTCTGTTATTTCCTCATGAGAGCGATTCTTACGAGTACTACAATACCAAAACTTGAGTGGTCACTCTTTGTCGTCGGTCTTTTGTTTAATGGAATCAGTCTCGGATTGTACATCGTTGGCTTACTCGTTATCGGAACGGACGTGCCGATGGACCGGCTCGTCTCTTATGGGGTGATGATGGATCGTGGATATCCGCGATTGATTGGGGTCGTCGATGATCCGAATTTTTATGTATTTTATAACACACTGTTTTTTGCTCTTTATATGACGATGTGGCAAACGAGAAAAGGAAAGATCGCGTTGCTACTATGTGTATTTACGTCTGTCCTAACATTTTCAAGGGGAGGATTACTTGCGCTAGTCATACTATTGCTCGTGTTTGTCGTAACCCACAAGAGTCTAAAGAAAATAAAAATGGTGTTGTCACTTCTTTTAGGAGCGATCGCTTTACATTGGATTTCAATCTCTTATCTTAGCATCAACCTGTATGAAATCCTTTATGCGAGAATGGTAGATTTCACTAGTGATGGGGGCAGTAATCGCTTCATGTTATGGGAGAGGGCAGTAGAGTTTATTACGATGAATCATTGGTTAGGTCTAGGCCCGTACAATTTCTCATCTTACAATGATTTCCATTATGGGGATACACTGTCTGTTCATAATACGTTTTTAGATATTGCAGCGGACGCAGGCTTAATCGGGTTAGTCGTATACGTATCGTTTCTTTTCATTATTATCTATCAACTTTATCAATCACGCCTTTATCAAATAAAACCGTACCTTGCCTTTGCGCTATTCGGCTTTATCTTACAAACCATTTCACTATCCATCATCATAAATGACATGTTCTTCTTGTATCTTGCGATTGTAGCGATTTACTTGGAACGTTTCAGAAAACCAACGTCTATAGAAAGAGGTGCATCCATTGAAACGGGTCTTGTTTTTAACCGATGAACTTCGGATTGGTGGTGCAGAAACGTACGGTGTGGTGCTTGCCAATCGACTAACAGACAGAAGCGTTCAAGTACATTTCGCAGCTCGTCCTGGGCCTATGATTGAAAAACTTCGTCATGAAGTGTCGTTCACCCCTTTATCCCGTTTGCCAATGATCAACCTCTTCCGATTATACAAACTGTGCAAACAAAATATAAACCTCGTACATGCCAATAGTTTGCGAATGCTCGTATACTGCTTTCTATTAAGGTGCCCTGTTGTTTATACGAAACATAATGAAACGATGATTGAAAAGAAGATGCCAAGGCTTTACGCATGGCTGTTAAATCGTTCTACGAGACGGGTGCTCGTTTTATGTGCGTTAGAACAGAAGAAGTTGATGAGGATGGGTGTTAAACCTGGAAAGATTTCAATCGTTTATAACGGGGTTAATCTAGATAAATTTTCAATAAAGGAGCGAAAAATGATGAGTACTCCTTTTCGATTGGTATTCTAGCTCGGTTGTCTAAAGAAAAAAACCATGCGTTCTTTCTCGAGTTAGTGAAAGCGATGCGTAACGAGAAGAATATTCATTTTTATATTGCAGGTGACGGGCCGTTGAAAGAAGAGATTAATCGCAACATTCAGGAACATGGTCTTGAACCACTCATCACATGTCTAGGAAATGTTGAGCAACCGGCAAAGTTCCTCTCAACTATGGATGTGCTCGTCGTTCCCTCTCACCGTGAAGTATTTCCAATGGCGATTCTTGAAGCGATGGCGACAGGAACCAATGTCGTTGCGATAAATCGTGGAGGAATTGAAGAGATGATTATTGATGGGAAGACCGGTCATTTAATGGAATCACACGATGTGAACGTGTTTAAAAGTCGCATTCTCTCTCTTAGAAATAACGATACGATGCGGTTGTTACAAGCTGAGCACGCACGAAAATTCATCGAAAACAATTTCACTGTAGAAAAGATGGTTGAACATACACACGAGCAATATGAACGAGCAATCGAGAATGCAAAGCATACGGTCGATACTTATGAAGGGCTAGGCAAAAATTATGAGTCGAGGCGATAGACGAGTCGTTCGTTTTGCCGTCGTCACAGCACAACCTCACTTTACAGAGTGGGAAAAACAATGCATTCAACAATTGGAGCGTGTCGGAGCTGAAGCGACAATGCACATTTGGAATAAAAGTTTGTTGAATCGACCGATTCACGCGTATCGATTTGATTTTATTTTGCTACTAACGAACGAACTTGAGGGAGATTGGGGAGGAGCACCATTAGGGGTATGGTCGTTCACATGGGGAGCAACCCCCGCGTCAATCGATACGCTAGGCTGGTGGGAGGTATATCGAAAAGAGCCAACCGTTCACGTGTCGTTATGGCAAGATCATCAACTCGTACAAGATGGACAATTTCGTACGATCCAACATTCTATTGCACAAAACCGTAGGCGAATTCTTCAAACGGTTGCAGCTTGGCCGGCACTGTATTTGCAAAAACGGTTAGTAGAGCACGGTTTGGAACGTAGAAAGTCGCTGGAAGTTTTCGCAAAGCGAGTCTTTGAAACCCCAACATTTTTTCAGAAACGGCTCATGGACGTAAAGGTAGGCGCTCGAAAAGTAAAAGTGTTTTTTGATCGGATGTTCCGTGATGAATATTGGAATGTAGGCATTATTGAGCGTCCAATCGCGCACATGATTCAAGCGAAAGACTTTCATATTACGTGGCTCGCTCGTAAGAAGAATAGTTATTATGCCGATCCATTTGGCTGGATCGATGGAGGGCATGTGAACATTTTGCTAGAAGAAATGAGGATCGCTGAGCCTAATGGGTTTATCTCCACGTGCGCATATTCAATAAAAGAAAAGAAGTTTGTCCAATCTCCTGAAAGGAAACTCGTTCGCCCGCATCATTTATCGTACCCTTATCTCTTCGAGTATGAAGGGGTGCACTATTGTATCCCTGAGGCGGCAGAAAATGAAGAGGTGAATTTATATCGATACGAGCCGCAAAACATGCAATGGCAGCAAGAGAGGACATTGCTTCAAGGAATTCCAGCTGTTGATTCAACGGTCTTTCAATGTGACGACCGTTGGTGGTTGTTTTGCACCGTCGCTCGTCAAGGGACAGAAGAACATAATGATTCTTTACATCTGTTTTATGCAGACGATTTGCATGGAGAATGGAGAGAGCATCCGCTGAATCCTGTTAAAGTGGACGTTTGCTCGAGTCGGGGAGCAGGCACTCCGTTTCATAGTGACGGCAAATGGTATCGACCTGCCCAAGATTGTTCCACCACATACGGAGGCCGAATAGTGCTAAATGAAATTATCGCTCTCACTCCTTTACTTTATGAAGAAGTAGTCGTGAGAGCGATTGAACCAGATAAGGAAAGTGCCTATCCAGATGGCTATCACACCCTTTCCAAGGTGGGAGAATATACACTCATTGATGGAAAACGACAATTTTACCATTGGGCAACGCTTTTCATAAATGGAGGAAAAGGCGGCTAAAGAGATTGCGTGTTTAACGACCATTATCTTAAGAAAGGAAACAGAAATGATGAGGCTGAATCACGCATTGGCAGAGCGGATGTCTAGTATGGGCAAAGAAAACAACTTGGATTTGGTTCGGTTTATCATTGCCGCGTTTGTGATGTATTTCCATGCTTTTCATATCGCGGGTGGTGAGCATTCTCATGAGTTGTTACGCGTGATTCTGTTTTTCTTTATTAGTGGCTTTTTTGTCTATGGGAGTTTTGAAAGGTGGGGGAATGTAAAAGATTTTGTTCTGGCGAGGTGTGTACGACTATTTCCGGGGATGATCGTGCTCATGTTCGTCACTCTGTTCTTCATCGGACCGATTGTGACAGAAAAATCGATCATGAGCTACATGACGGACACAAAAACTTGGGAGTATCTGTTAGGAGTTACCATCGTTTTTTTGCAACAAGAGTTGCCTGGGGTATTTACGAACAATCCATATCCTAACGTAGTGAATGGATCGTTGTGGACGTTGCAACTTGAACTCGTCTATTATGCATCCATTGTCATTTTGTCATTGCTTCAATTGACGAAGCCGCGTGTCCTTATCGTACTGTTTGCCTTCACATATTTTTTGCACCATCTATCTTTACCCGTAGGTGAGACTTATATTTCTTTGTACCGCGTATTTTTACTCGGAATGCTATTTTATGTGTACAAAGAGAACATCCCCATTCGACATGCGTACGCGTTTGGCTCGTTTATTGTTTTACTCGTGTTTTGGAATCATCCTTGGTTTCATGAACTGTTCATTTTCTTTGGCTCATACTTGACGTTGTATGCGATATATGTGAGGAAGCTTACGATCCCGTGGTCTCGTTTGCTCGGAAACTGTTCATACGGAGTCTTTCTATTCGGCTATCCAGTTCAGCAAAGTGTGCAACATTTTCTGCCCCAGATCTCTGCGGGTCAGAACTTTATAATCTCCCTTCCTTTTGCATGTCTGTTTGCTCTATTGTCTTGGTTTTTCGTTGAACGGAAAGTGTTTCATTATTATAAGTCCGATCAGTTACGTACACACAAAACTGCGAACTCTCGTGTTGAACAGCCTATGTTAAAGTAAAATGATAGACCTTGAGTACTGGAGTGAATACGATGATAAATGCAAAGCGATTGGCTCGTTGGATTCAAGAACTGGGGCAGTTTGGCGCTGTTCGGGGAGAAGGAATCACGAGAACGACGTTTACCGATGAAGAAGTGAAGGCGAGAGAATGGCTTGTTCAGCAAATGAAAAATCAATCTTTAGCCGTACAAATTGATCCAGCGGCGAACATATGGGGAAGAAGACCGGGTCGGACAGAAGATGCGCCGGCAATTGTGTTCGGCTCTCATATTGATACCGTTCCAGGCGGCGGGAAGTATGATGGTGCACTTGGTGTGCTTGTCGGGTTAGAAGTGATGGCAACGCTAGAGGAGCAAGGGATTCAAACGGATCACCCGCTTGAACTCGTCTCTTTTAGTGGAGAAGAAGCTAATCCATTCGGTTTATCAACGTTTGGAAGTCGGTCTGTCTCAGGAAAGCTAACGCAACAAGACATTGACGGTGTGGTTGATTCTTCGGGAAATGTGCTTACAGAAGTACTTGAGAGAGCCGGAGGCAGCTATGAGCTATTCAATAATACGAAGCGCTCTTCAAAAGAATTGGCACATTTTTTAGAGTTGCACATCGAACAAGGGCGCCGCCTTCTTGACCAAGATGTACCGCTAGGAATTGTAACAGGTATTGCAGGCATTTACCGGGAAGTGTTTCACGTGCAAGGAGAGGCCAACCATGCAGGTACGACTTTAATGAAAGACCGTAAAGATGCGTTAGTTGCCGCATCCACACTCGTACTCGAACTGGAAAAGGTATGCAAAGCTCAATCTAACGAAGAAGTCGTTGCAACAGTGGGTGTATTTAACGTCACACCGAACGCGGCAAACATCGTGCCTGGAGACGTTCGCCTTGTTGTGGAAGTTCGCGGTCAACATGCCATCGAACGGCAAAATATTATTTCGAAGCTTCATGTTGCAGCAAAGAAGGTAGAGAACGATAGAGGGGTTCGCATCGATCAAAAGATCATGCTCGACCAAGCAGAAGTTTACATGGACGAGCAGATGATTGATGTGATTGAACACGTCGCTACGCAATCAGAAACAAATTCCGCACAAGTCACGAGTATGGCTGGACATGATGCCGCTCATATGGCTACTCTTACCCCGTCAGGATGTTGTTTGTGCCTAGTTTAAAAGGCATCAGTCATAGTCCGTTGGAAGAGAGCCGGATCGATGATATCGCAAAGGCGGCTAACGTGTTTTTGAAGACCGTTTTAGCGCTGGATCACGAACGTCATCGTTAAGTAGCTTCATGCGATCCATTAAGAGAAGAGAATTGTTGTATATCTCCACAGCAAGGGGGGCGTGAACTCCAGAGTATAAGAAGGACATCGTTGGTCAAACAGCTGCCGATGTGCTTTCTATCTCGTCCGGGGTAAAAGTGCGACATCGGCGGTCCAAGGACGCCCACCATGTTTCCTATGCAGTCCAGACTACAAGTGCAACATCGGTGGCCAAAGGACGGCCCACCGTGTTTCCTATGCACCGGAGGACTGGTGGAGCTTGTTCGGTCTTATTTCGAGGTCATTGAAAAACAGCGTCTCGGCCTTTTTATTATTGATCAATGAGATTTTTTTCTCGTTAACGTAAACGAACGTGGTCGAAGTTTTGAGGCAGTTCCAATTTGGGAGGATACGCTCTATGGGCAGATTTCCACAGATTGAGTAGCATATTAGGCTGAAATCTTACCATTGTTCTTGCTATGGTAAGATTTCTAGTTTCTATGGTTGGATTTTCAATCATACTCCTCGTAAATTAAGGGGAATCTTACCATAAATGGTTGTATGGTAAGATTTTTATTCCACTACCCCGGATGATCAACCAGTGCACAGTAAGTTTATGTGGGGATTTTAATAATTTAGCCTCACTAATTGATACTAAATCCCATCGTTAACGTGTTTATGTGGTGATTTCGCTTTTCTATGTGGGGATTTGAGCAAGGAGAGCTGAGATGACCATGGAAATTCCCACATAGTCGTTTTTACGGGGGAATTTCCATGTATATAAGTTGAACTAAAGAATTTCTTCACAAACGAATGGTAGACCAACTGTTAAAGCCTAAAGTTCATCGACTTTGAGATCGATCATCATCGGTTTCAATAGACGTAGAAAGATGAGTATCTACTGCTATTAGCCTCCAAAGTGTACGGATCGAGTTGAATGCCAATATTGAGCAACCCCAGTTCAGCGACGTCGTCTATTCAGTACCGTTGCTTGGAACGAAAGGCGGTGACGCCTGTAGAAGTTGGGCCGAGACGAGACCCCGCAGGTCGTTAGACCGAGGAGGCTCGGCCGGTCCTCCGCGGTAAAGAAAACACGGTGGGCGTACTTTGGCCACCGATGTTGCACTTATGCCCTGGAGTGTAAAGAAAACACGGTGGCTGTCTTTTGGCCACCGATGTTGCACTTATGCCTGGAGTGTAAAGAAAACACGGTGGCTGATCTTTTGGCCGCCGATGTT